>JBDTEE010000177.1:0-10010 GCA_039922645.1 Solirubrobacteraceae bacterium
GCCCGCGCAGGCGCTCCACAGCGGGGGTGATCACCCCAAGATCCTCGGCCACCAGCGCGACCGGGCCAAGCTCGCGGTGGATGGCGTCGAACACTGCGCGGCCCGGTCCCCGGCGCCAGCGCCCACCCGCGGCCGTACGCGCGCCGGCGGGGACGGCCCAATAGGCCACGAAACCGCGGAAGTGATCGATGCGGGCCAGATCGAAGAGCTCCGCCGTCCGGCGTATCCGTTCGACCCACCAGCGGTAGCGGCGACGCTGCAGCGCCGGCCAGTCGTAAAGCGGGTTGCCCCACAGCTGGCCGTCCTGGGCGTAGGTGTCAGGCGGAGCCCCGGCGACCAGGCCACTCTGGAAGAGCTCGGGGTGGGCCTTGTGGTCGGCGCTGCCGGGCGAGACATAGATGGCCACGTCACCCATGATCCGTACGCCGCGCTTCGCTCCGTAGTCCCGTAGGGCGGCCCACTCGCGCTCGAAGCGGACCTGGTCGGCCACCGCTCCGCGTCCGGCGTAGCTCTCCCATTCCTCGATCCAGAAGCGCTGGCGCTCGCGGAAGCTGATCAGCTCGTCGGTCGAGACCCGGGCACGGGGTTCCGCCAGCAGCCCCGGCCACGCGGCAAAGGCCGAGCGCGACTTGTATGGCGAGCGGTATCGGTCCGGGGGACCCAGAGGCAGAACCTGCCACCAGGATTGGCCGGCGGCGGCCAGCCAATCCAGGAACCGGTAGGCCTCGGCGCCGAGGCGGCCGCCGGGCAGCGAGGTGATGTGGAGCTGAACTCCGCTCGCGCGGCCGGCTGCGTTCACGCGGCGGTGTTTACCCCATGCAGAGAGATGGATACCTTCCGGGGTGTGGTCGCATTCGCACTAAGTGGCATCTCATGAGCGCTCGCACGGCCGAGGCGGCGCGTCGCTCCGGGCTGCCCGGCGACGATCCCACGCGGCAGCCGCCCCGGCGGATCGTCATCCAGTACCCGACCCCGTCGGTGGATGACTGCCGCTACCCGGTCAAGCGCTGTGTCGGCGATCGGGTCACGGTGGAGGCCGACGTTTTCCGTGATGGCCACGATCTGATCCGCGCCATAGTTAGCTACCGCGAGGCCGAGGATCCCGTCGCCCGGCTGGCCGAGCTCCATCGTGTCGACGCCCACCTGGACGGAGTGCGCTGGCGCGGGGAGTTCACCGTCGATCGCCCCGGGCGCTGGCAGTTCACGATCGAGGCCTGGACCGACGTCTTTCAGACCTGGCGCGATGAGCTACGCCGCAAGGTGCAGGCGGGCCAGCACACATTGTCCGGTGAGCTCTCGGAGGGCGTCGTGCTCCTGCGCGCCGCGGCAGAACGCGTCGAGTCCGGTGAAGCCCGAAAGCTCATCGAGCATGCCGTCTCCGAGCTGGAGGACCCCGCCGTCCCCGACAGCGCCAAGCACGACGTGGCTCTCGGTGAGGAGCTCCTGGCCGCCGTGGAGACCGCGCACGAACGCCACGGTCTGGTCTCCCTGGAGCAGGCGCAGACGATCGAGGTCGATCGTCTGCGCGCCCGCTTCGGCGCCTGGTACGAGATGTTCCCTCGCTCCTGGGGTGGACTGGCCGGGGTCGAGCGTCAGCTCCCCCGATTGGCCGAGCTCGGTTTCGACATCATCTACCTGCCCCCCATCCACCCCATCGGCCTGACCAACCGCAAGGGAGCCAACAACGTGCTCACCGCCGGCCCGAGCGACCCCGGCTCCCCGTGGGCGATCGGCGACGCCAGCGGCGGTCATGACGCGATTCACCCCGACCTCGGCACCGAGGCCGACCTGCGCTCGCTGACCGCGGCCGCCCGCGCGCTGGAGATCGACATGGCGCTGGACTTCGCCATCCAGTGCTCGGCCGATCACCCCTGGCTGACCGAGCATCCCGAGTGGTTTCACCACCGTCCCGACGGGACCCTCAAGTACGCCGAGAACCCGCCCAAGCGCTACCAGGACATCTACAACGTCAACTGGGAGACGCCCGACTGGCGCTCACTGTGGGACGCGCTGCGCACCGTGATGCTGCATTGGGTTGACCTCGGTGTGCGCGTGTTCCGGGTCGATAACCCGCACACCAAGCCGTTCGCCTTCTGGGCCTGGCTGATCGCGGAGGTCCACGCGCGCGACCCCGACGTGATCTTCCTGGCCGAGGCCTTCACCAAGCGTGCCGTGATGCGCCACCTGGGCAAGATCGGCTTCACCCAGTCCTACACCTACTTCACCTGGAAAAACGTGCGCTGGGAGCTCACCGAGTACGTGTCCGAGCTGGCCTACTCCGGCGAGCAGGACTACTTCCGGCCCAACTTCTTCGCCAACACGCCGGACATCCTGCATGAGTACCTCCAGCAGGGCGGGCGCCCCGCCTTCGAGGCGCGTGCCGTCCTGGCCGCCACGCTCAGTCCCAGCTACGGCATCTACTCCGGCTACGAGGACGTCGAGAACGTGGCCGTCGCCCCGGGCTCTGAGGAGTACCTGGACTCCGAGAAGTACGAGCTCAAGTCGCGCACGCTCGACGGTCCGCTGCTGCCTCTGTTCTCCAAGCTGAACCACGTCCGGCGCGAGCATCCCGCGCTTCAGGTGCTTTCCAACATCACCTTCCTGGAGACCGCCAACGACGCGCTCATCGGCTACGCCAAGCAGACTGGCAACGACACGGTCATCTGCGTGGTCAACCTCGATCCGCACCAGCCCCAGCAGGGGGTCACGGTGATTCCGGCCAGCCTCGGGCTGCCCCCCACCTTCACCGTCCATGATCAGCTCACGGACGAGCACTTCCAGTGGCGCATCGGAGCCAACTTCGTCGGCCTGGAACCGGGCTCGCGCCAGGCACATGTGCTAACGGTCAACTGATGCCCGCCTTGAAAGGGACCCCATGAGCGTCGGTCCGCCGACCCTCACTCATCTGCTCGCCCGCGAATCGCGGCCGGGATCGGGCGGACGCCCGGACAGCGGCTCCGCGGCGCAGCATGCCCAGGCCCAGGCCCGCCAGTGGTTCGAGGCGGAGCCGCTGTGGTTCAAGCGGGCCGTCTTCTACGAGATCCACATCCGCGGCTTCTTCGACTCCAACGGCGACGGATCGGGGGACGTGCGCGGGCTGAGCGAGAAGCTCGACTACCTGCAGTGGCTGGGCATTGACTGCATCTGGTTGCTGCCCTTCTACCAATCGCCGCTGCGCGACGGCGGCTATGACATTGCCGACTTCACCAAGGTCCATCCCGACTACGGGACCGTCGATGACGTCGCCGAGTTGATCGAGGCCGCCCACGCGCGCCGCATCCGGGTGATCGCCGACCTGGTCATGAACCACACCTCCTCGGAGCATCCCTGGTTCCAGGAGTCGCGCTCGGGGGGGCGGGGGTCGGATAACCCCAAACGCGACTGGTACGTGTGGTCAGACACAGACGAGCGCTACAAGGACGCCCGCGTCATCTTCACCGACACCGAGGTCTCCAACTGGACCTATGACCCGGTGGCTGAGGCCTACTACTGGCACCGCTTCTTCTCCCACCAGCCCGACCTCAACTACGACAACCCGGATGTCGGTGACGCGATGATCGACGTCCTGCGCTTCTGGCTCGACCTCGGGCTGGACGGATTCCGCCTGGATGCCGTGCCCTATCTGTTCGAGCGCGAGGGCACCAACTGCGAGAACCTGCCCGAGACCCACGCCTATCTCAGGCGCGTGCGCAAGGTGATGGCCGAGGAGTACCCCGACCGCGTGCTGCTGGCCGAGGCCAACCAGTGGCCGGCCGATGTGGTGCAGTACTTCGGCGACGGCGACGAGTGCCAGATGGCCTTTCACTTCCCGGTCATGCCTCGCATGTTCATGGCCGTACGCCGCGAAACGGCCGCGCCGATCTACGAGATCCTCGAGCAGACGCCGGCCATTCCGGACAGCTGCCAGTGGGGTCTGTTCCTGCGCAACCACGACGAGCTGACCCTGGAGATGGTCAGCGACGAGGAGCGCGACTACATGTACGCGGAGTACGCCAAGGACCCGCGTATGAAGCTCAATTTGGGCATTCGCCGGCGCCTGGCCCCGCTGCTCGACAACGGCCGGGACGAGATCAAGCTCATGACCGCGATCCTCTTCTCGCTGCCCGGCTCTCCCGTCCTCTACTACGGTGACGAGATCGCTATGGGCGACAACATCTTTCTCGGCGACCGTGACGGGGTGCGCACACCGATGCAATGGACCGGCGACCGCAATGGTGGCTTCTCGCGGGCGGACTTCGCCCAGCTCTACGCACCGCCGCTGATGGACCCCGTGTTCGGCTATCAGGCCGTCAATGTGGAGGCGCAGCTACGCACCCCGACCTCGCTGCTGCGCTGGATGCACCGCTTCATCGCTTTGCGTAAAGAGCACCCGGTGTTCGGTTTCGGCACCTACGAGCCCATCCAGACTTCAAACCCCCGCATCTTCGCCGTCCTGCGCCGCTTCGAGGACGACCTCGTGCTCTGTGTGCACAACCTCGCGCGATCCGCCCAGGCGGTCCAGCTCGACCTGAGCCCGTATGCCGGCCGCTCGCCCGTGGAGTTGTTTGGCCGCTCGCGCTTCCCGGAAATCGGCGAGCTTCCCTATCTGCTCACCCTGGCGCCGCGGGGCTTTTATTGGTTCCAGCTCGTCGAAGAAGGCGAGGAGGCGATCGGATGACCGAGCCCGTGCAAAGTCCCGCCCTGCTTGAGGGGATCGACCTCGAGGCCCTCGCGGCCTGGATCGAGGGGCGCCGTTGGTATGCCTCCAAGTCTCGTCACATCAACGCGATCGACGTCGACGAGTGCGCCCGCATCGCCGATCAGCCGCCCCTGCTGCTGGCGCTCGTGGAAACCAGGTTTGCCAGCGGCAGCCATGAGCTCTATCAGCTGCTGCTCACCTTCCTCTCCGCCGCCGAAGCGAAGGGCCGGACCCCCGTGGGTGGTTCCGGCGACGTGGTCGCCGTCGACGCCGTGGCCGATCCCGAGCTGATCCGCGATCTGCTGCGGCGGATCGACGAGGACTTCTCGCTGGACACCGAGGAGGGTCAGTTTCGCTTCCGCCGCGCGGCCGACGCCGGTCCGCTGATGACCGACGCGCCGGTCCGCCCGATGGGGGTGGAGCAGTCGAACTCCTCCATCGTGTTCGGCGACGAGACGGTGCTCAAGGTTTTTCGCCGGCTCGAGCCAGGCATCAACCCCGAGCTCGAGCTGCTCCTTTTCCTAACCGACCACAAGTTCGCCAACATCGCCCCGCTACTGGGCTGGTACGAGTACGAAGGGCGCTCGTTCGCCGCCACGCTTGGGGTGGCCCAGCGCTTCTTCCCTGACGCCACGGGGGGCTGGGAGCTCGTTCTCAAGCAGATCGCGTCAGACCCCGAGACGCTCCTAACCGAGCTGGGGAGTCTGGGCACGGTCACCGCCCAGCTCCACAACGTGCTCGCCTCCGAGGCCAACGATGCGGCCTTCAGCCCCGAGGAGCCGAGCACCGAGTCTCTGTCGCTGCTAACCGCCACCATCGACGAGGACATCGAGCGCATCTTCGTCCGTCTGCCCGATGACCCGCGCCTGTCCGAGATCGCCGGCCGCGGCCAGGACGTCCGCGAGCGGATCGCCGCCCGGACGCAGATCGGCCTGGGTGGACGGGCCATCCGGACGCACGGGGACTTCCACCTCGGCCAGACCCTGCACCGGGCGAACGGCGGCGAATGGTTGATCATCGACTTCGAGGGTGAGCCGGCCCGGCCGCTGTTCGAGCGCCGGCAGAAGCGCTCCCCGCTGCGCGACGTAGCCGGCATGCTGCGCTCCTTCGCCTACGCCGCTTCGGCCACGGAGATCATGCGCAACCAGCCCGCGCCGCCCGACTTCGAGGATCGCGCCCGGCGCACGTTCCTCGAGCACTACTTCTCGACCATCGATCCGGCTCTGCTCCCGGCTGGAGAATCGGCGATCCTCAACCTGCTCTCGATCTTCGAGCTCGAGAAGGCCATCTACGAGCTCTCCTACGAGCTCGACAACCGTCCTGACTGGCTGCCCATTCCGGTCGCCGGCATCGCCCGACTTCTGGAGGATGCGTGAGCATCGCCGCCACTGAGCTGGATGCCCTGGCCCATCGCGAGCACGGACAACCACATGCAGTCCTCGGCCCGCATCCGAGCGACAAGGGCGTCGTGGTGCGGGTCCTGCGCCCGGGCGCCGCGAAGGCGTCGATCAAGCCGGCCAAGGGCAAGAGCGTCGAGCTCGAGCAAATCCACCCGGCGGGGATCTTCGAGGGCACGGTTTCGGGGGCCAAGCTTCCCTTCCGCTACAAGCTCAAGGTGGACTACGGCGAGTCGGGCAAGTTCACCCTTGAGGACCCGTACGCCTTCAGCCCGACCCTGGGGGAGCTGGACCTGCACCTGATCGCCGAGGGCCGGCACGAGGAGCTCTACGAGAAGCTGGGTGCCCACGTGCGCGAGCACGATGGCGTGCGCGGCACGGCGTTCGCGGTCTGGGCTCCGTCGGCGCGGGCGGTCAGCGTGGTCGGGGACTTCAACTCCTGGGACGGTCGGCTGCACGCGATGCGCTCGCTGGGTTCGGGAGGGATCTGGGAGCTCTTCCTGCCCGCGGTCGGCCCCGGCGCCCGCTACAAGTACGAGATCCTCTCGGCCGAGAATGAGCTGCTGCTCAAGGCCGACCCGTACGCGCAGGAGACCGAGGTCCCGCCCAAGACCGCTTCGGTGGTAACCCAGTCGGATTACACCTGGAGCGAGGACGACGCTCGCTATCTGCGTGAGCGCAATGAGAGCCAGCCGCTCACCCAGCCGATGTCGATCTACGAGGTTCACCTGGGCTCGTGGCGCCTCAATTCGCTCGAGAACAACCGTCCGCTCAGCTATGTCGAGCTCGCCGACGAGCTGGCTGACTACGTCACCGATCTCGGCTTCACCCACGTGGAGCTGCTCCCGGTGATGGCCCATCCCTTCAGCGGCTCCTGGGGCTACCAGGTGACCGGCTACTTCGCCCCCACCCCCCGCTACGGGACTCCCGATGACCTGCGGCGTTTCATCGACCGCATGCACGAGCGCGGCGTCGGAGTGCTCCTCGACTGGGTGCCGGCCCACTTCCCGCGCGATGACTTCGGGCTGGCCCGCTTTGACGGGACCGCGCTCTACGAGCACGCCGATCCCCGCCGTGGCGCCCATCCCGACTGGGGCACGCTGGTCTTCAACTACGGCCGCCACGAGGTCCGCAACTTCCTCATCTCCAACGCCCTCTTCTGGCTCCGCGAATATCACGTGGACGGGATCCGGGTGGACGCCGTGGCCTCGATGCTCTACCTCGACTACTCCCGGCAGCCGGGCGAATGGGTCCCCAACGAATTCGGCGGTCGCGAGGACCTCGATGCCGTCGCCTTCCTCAAGGAGCTCAACGAGGTCATGCACAGTCGCGAGCCCGGCGTGATCTCCGCCGCCGAGGAGTCGACGGCCTGGCCTGGCGTTTCCCGGCCCACCTACCTCGGTGGTCTGGGCTTTGGCTTCAAGTGGAACATGGGCTGGATGCACGACACGCTCGGGTACTTCCAGGAGGACCCGATCTACCGGCGCTACCACCACCACGAGCTGACCTTCAGTCTCATGTACGCGTTCAGCGAGAACTTCGTCCTGCCCCTCTCCCACGACGAGGTCGTGCACGGCAAGGGCTCGCTCTACACCAAGATGGCCGGCTCCGATCCATGGCAGAAGCTGGCCAACCTGCGCGCGCTCTACGCCTACATGTGGGCCCACCCGGGCAAGAAGCTCCTGTTCATGGGCTCCGAGCTGGCCCAGCAGGCGGAGTGGAGCCACGAGCGTTCGCTGGACTGGCATCTGCTTCAACAGCCCGGGCACGCCGGCGTCCAGTCGCTGATCCGCGACCTGAACCGGCTTTACAAGGAGGAGCCCGCCCTGTGGGAGCTTGACTCCGACCCGGCCGGGTTCTACTGGCTCGAGCCCAACGACGCTGACAACAACGTCGTCGCCTTTGCCCGGGTCTCGAAGGACGGCGAGCGCACGGCCGTCTTCGTGGCCAACTTGTCCCCGGTGCCGCGTCAGAACTACCGGCTCGGCCTTCCCCGATCCTCACGCTGGCGCGAAGCCATCAACACTGACTCGTCCTTCTACGGCGGGAGTGATGTGGGCAATCTGGGCGGGGTGCAGCCGGAGGCGATCGCCTGGCACGGGCAGCCCTTCTCGGCCGAGCTGACGCTGCCACCGCTGGCAGCCGTGTGGCTCGTGCCGGATGACTAGCCGCGCCAGCGCGGGCGCCGAATACAGCTGGGAGCGGCCACTCGGTGCGCGCCCGCTGGACGCCGAGCGCACCGAGTTCCGGGTTTGGGCGCCCCGGGCCGAGCAGATCGCTCTCCGCGTGGCCGGCCATGACCTGGAGCTGGAGCCCGCCGGCTATGGGGTCTATGAAGTCCAGGCCCCGATCGGCATGGGCACCAATTACCAGTTCGTTCTCGACGGCCAGGAGTTGCCTGATCCGTGTTCGCGCTGGCAGCCCGAGGGCCTGAGAGGACCCTCGCGGGTCGCCCCCCTGGCCGCACCGTCCGGCCCTTCCGGCTTCACCGCGCCCGCCGCTGAGGACCTGATCCTCTATGAGTTGCACATCGGGACCTTCAGCCCCGAGGGCACCTTCGACGGTGCCATCCCCCAGCTGGCGGCACTGGCCAAACTCGGGGTGACGGCGATCGAGATCATGCCGGTGGCCGAGTTCCCCGGGGCGCGCGGGTGGGGCTACGACGGCGTCTACATCAGCGCGGCGCAATCCTCCTATGGCGGTCCCGAAGGGCTGGCCCGCCTGGTCTCAGCCGCCCACGAGGTCGGCCTGGCCGTGATTCTCGACGTGGTCTACAACCATCTCGGCGCCTCGGGCGTGACGGCCATGGAGGCCTTCGGACCCTACTTCACGGGCAAGTACGAGACGCCGTGGGGCAATGCGATCAACTACGACGACGCCGACTGCGACCCGGTCCGAGAATGGGTCTGTCAGAGCGCTGAGGGCTGGTTGCGCGATTACGGCATCGATGGCCTGCGCCTGGATGCGATCCACGCCATTTTCGACTCCAGTCCCGAGCACATCGTGGCCGCGGTGGCCCGGCGCGTGCACACGGTGAACGACCGCGCCTACGTGATCGCCGAATCGGGACTGAACGATCCGGTGGTCATGCGTCCGGTCAAGGGCGGCGGCTGGAACTGCGACGCGGAGTGGGCAGATGACTTCCACCACGCGCTGCGGACGCTGGTCACCGAGGAGCGTGACGGTTACTACGCGGATTTTGGTCATGTCGCCGACCTGGCCAAGGCGTTTCACCGCCCTCACGTCGATGACGGCTCCTATTCCCCGTTTCGCCGCCGCCGCTTCGGGGCCTCGGCCGACGATGTCCCCGTGGAGCGGTTCGTGGTCTTCTCCCAGAACCACGATCAGGTTGGCAACCGCGCCTTGGGTGACCGGATGCCCGGCGCGGCCCGACCCCTGGCCGCTTTCTGCACGCTGCTCGCCCCGTTCGTGCCGCAGCTGTTCATGGGTGAGGAGTACGGAGAGCTGGCCCCGTTTCAGTTCTTCTCCAATCACATCGACGAGGAGATCGCGGTGGCCACGCGGGAGGGTCGGCGTCGGGAGTTCGCCGCCTTCGCGGACTTCGCCGAAAGCGTGCCCGATCCTGAGGATCCAGCTACCTTCGAGCATTCCAAGCTCACCCGCCACGCCGATCCGGCCATCGCCCGGCTCTACGCGGAGCTGATCCAGGCCCGGCGGCGGATCGGCCCGGGCGAGGCCGAGGCGATCGAGTTCGACGAGACCGCCCTCTGGCTGAGACTCCGTCGCGGCGGGTATGAGCTTTTGTGCAATTTCGGCTCCGGCGCACTGGAGCTAGCCTGCGGCGGCGACGCCGTCGAGCTGGCCACCAACACCGACGCTCGTCTGCACGCCGGATCCCTCAAACTGCCGCCCATGTCAGGAGCCCTGATCAGATGACCGAAGTCTGGCCCGGAAGGCCATTCCCCCTCGGGGCG
>JBDTEE010000178.1:0-5626 GCA_039922645.1 Solirubrobacteraceae bacterium
GTAGCCCTGACCGATGGCGATATGGCTGGCCGCGTTCTCGTCGATCAGGGTGTCGTAGAAGACCGTGTCCAGCGGGCCGATCCGACCCTCGCGGTCGACCAGGGCGACCTCGCCGAGCCGCGCTGCCCCTGCGTCATGCTCGCTCACCGAGCGCAGCACCTCGGCGCCCTGGTCGGCCTCGATGGAAACCGCGCGCCCGCCCGCAAAGCGCACCTTCAGGCCGGACACCGTGGTGCCCAGGGTGAAGAGCGGCTTGGTCGCGGTGACGGTGCCCTCGACGCGCTCGGGGTCGGGAGTCGTGAACACCTCCTCAGTGGGCAGGTTGGGCGCGTGCTCGATCCCGTCCACCGTGGTGAAGCGCGCGGCGCACCAGTGGGTACTGGGCAACAGGCCGATGCTCAGATCGGTGCCTGGGCCCTGGAAGCGCAGACGATCGAGCTCTAGGTCGTCGAGCTGCGCCGCCGTTCTCGCCAGTGCGGTCAGTCGTTCGCGCCAGGCCTTCATGGGATCGGGCTCGCCCAGGCGGCACATGTGCGCCACTTCGTCCCACAGGCGGTCGAGTGCGTCGACCGGGTCCATATCGGGGTGAACGAGCATCGCCCAGGCCGCTGTGGGACAGGGGATCGCCGTCCAGTTCGTCGTCCCAGCGTCCACCACCTGCATCGACTCGGCCAGCGCGGGAAGCATGTCGCGCCCGAGCAGGGCGGGTTGGATGCCGTCCAGGGCTCCCGGTGCGACCGGACCGGTGAGCGCCACCCGGGCACAACGGTGCTCGCCCAGCGCCAGCGCCCGTTCACCCAGCCAGGGAGGGACAAAGCCCAGGGTCTCGGGATCGGCGTGTCTGGCCCGTGCCCGCTTGAAGTGGATATCGAACACGCTCAGGTCGACGAACATGGCCCCCTGCGCGTAGGCCTCCTCGGCGATCGCTCGAGCCAGCCGCTCCTTGCCCGGCTCTGAGGCGATGGCCAGAATCTGACCGGGCTGGAGATTGGCGCCGAAACGCACGGCCAGCTTGGCCAAGGCATGCACATAGTCGGCATGCGTCCGCTCAGCCTCTTCGATCATCGCGCCCCTCGTCTCTGTCTCCTGAGTTACGACACGACCAGTATCCCCGGATTGAGTATTCCGGTCGGGTCAAGTTCGCGCTTGATCGCCGACAGGACCGTGACCCCCAGCTCACCGACCTCCTCGGCCAGCCAAGGCTGGTGGTCTCGCCCCACGCCATGGTGATGGCTGATTGAGCCGCCCGCGGCGAGAACCGCCTCCATAGCAGCGGATTTAGCCTTGCGCCACTGGGCAGCCGGATCGGGACTCTGCGCGCAGGCGACCGTGAAGTACAGAGAGGCACCCGAGGCGTATACGTGGGAGACATGGCAGAGGATCACGGGCGCAGTGCCCTGATTAATGAGGGAATTTTGCAGAGTGGAGTGGACAGCTTTGTAGAGGTTTGGAAGTTTTGACCAAAACGTCGCGGTTTCGAGCGTTTCCACCAAGGCCCCGGCATCGAGCAGCGCATCGCGCAGATAGGGCCCGTGGAAACGACCGCGGACCCAGTCCTCGCCCGCGTCGGGCACCGGAATGGCTCCGGCCTCACTGAGAACAATGCTTGTCTCCTGCGCGCGTCGCGCGACATCGTCGGGATCGCCCTCGAAGCCGACGATGGCCAGGCTGCCGCCATCCCCGCCATCGCCGAGCTGGTCGGGACGGGCCAGCCCGAGCGCCGTCTCCGCCTCGTCGGAGAGCCGCAAGACGCTGGCTCGCGGGCCGTCCTGGGCCAGCCGGCGGAGCGTCGTGGTGCCCTCGGCGAAGCTGGCAAAGCGCCAGCCCTCATAACGGCGAATAGCTGGGGCGGGACGCACCTGGACCGTGAGCTCGGTGATCACCCCGAGCGCCCCCTCACTGCCGAGAATGATCTGGCGCAGATCGGGGCCCGCGGCGGACTTGGGTGCTCGGCCGAGCTCCAGCATCCCGGCCGGTGTGGCCACTCGGAGCGCGACCACCAGTTCATCAAAGCGCCCGTACTCGGCCGATGCCTGGCCACTGGAGCGCGCCGCGGCGAATCCGCCCAGCGTGGCGTATTCGAATGATTGGGGGAAGTGCCCGATTGTGTAGCCGTGGGCCCCGAGCAGCGCCTCGGCCTCGGGTCCCCGCAGGCCCGGTTCGAGCCGGGCCAGACGCGATTCCTCATCCAGCTCCCGGAGCTGATTGAGGCGCTTGAGGTCCAGCGCCACCACGCCGGCGAAGCCCTCGGCGTTGGGGGTGAGTCCGCCGACCACGCTCGTGCCGCCACCGAACGGGACCACGGCCACGCGTGCGCGGGCGCACACGGAGAGGATGTCCAGCACCTCGTCGTGGGAGCCCGGGTCCAGCACGAGGTCAGGAGCGGGCAGGGGGCGTCCGGCCCGAAGCGCGAGCAGATCGAAGATCGATTTGCCCAGGGCGTGGCGGACCCGGCTCTCATGGTCGGCGTGGGAATGGGCCGCACCGACAAGGTCGGTCAGCTGAGCAGCCAGCTGGCCATCCAAACGCACCGGTTCGAGCGCGAGCTGGTCGATTGAGGTCGGGGGACGGTTCTCGCGGCTGACGCCGAGGCCGTCGCGCAGCAGAGCCCGTACGGCCTCGGGCAGCGTGGTGGCCTGCGCCGGGTCGCCCCAGCCCGACCAGGAGAGCTCGGTGCGTGCGTCGGGCATCGGCGGACGGTATCCGCTCGATGGGGGTCGGGGCAGGCGCGGTGAGGCAGGCGCGGTCGGTCAGCCGCCGCTGCGCCACTGGGGCACAGCCAGGGCGATCAGCCGGAGGCGCTTCTCGGTCAGAACGGCGATGGCGTTCTGGGTCTCGCCCTCCGGGCCGTCGGCGGCCAGGGCGCTGGCCGGCGACTCGAGCATCGCGTCGATGGCGGTGATCATCGTGTCGACGAATAGGCCGGCCAGCATCTGTAGGTCGGCAGTGGTCCAGTCGCGCAGAACCGGGAAACGGGCCAGGTCCGTGGCCAGCTCGGAGGCGAACAGGCGGATCTCGCTGCGGATCGTGTGGCGCAGGACAGCGTTGGCCGAGGACCGGGCATCGGCGATGAAGGCGAAGTGCCGCCGGTGCTCACGGACGTGGGCGACCAGGATCTCCACCGACCTGGCGATCATCCGCTCGGGGGGGAGCCCACCCTCGCGAGCCTCGCGCAGCATCGCCCGCAGCGTGCGGACCGACTCCTCGACCAGAGTCAAGCCGAGCTCATCCATGCTGGCGAAGTGGCGGTAGAAGGCGGCCGGCACCACCCCGGCGGCACGGGCCACCCGGCGCAGGCTGAGCTGGTCGAAGCTGATCCCATCCTCGAGCTGATCCAGCGCGGCATCCAGCAACGCCTGCCGAGTCTGCTGACGGCGCTCCGACTGCGAGCGCCGCGGCGTGGCGGCCCCGTGGGGGCTGACGCTGGGTTTGGAGCGAGGGGATCGTGAACTATGTGTACGCCTGTTCACGGCCATCGTGTGCACCTGGTCACAGAGTCATCTTAGGGCTTGACGTAACCGGACATTAGCGAGAGCATACTTAGTGAACGATCGTACACTAAGTGAGAGGAAGAGATGACCGCTGTCGTTGCCCCACCTGTCCGTCCCCGGTTCGGGGACCGCCTGCTGCGCTCGCCGCTGTTTGACCTTCTCCTCGGACCCCACGGCGTCGACCGCTACCTGGAGCTGATCCGACCGGAGCTCGTGGTCGGAGAGGCCCGGGCCGAGGTTGTGAGGGTCGAGCACCAGACGGCCCGCAGCGCCACCGTCACTCTGCGCCCGAACCGGGCCTGGGCCGGCTTCAAGGCCGGCCAGTTCGTCCGCGCCGGCGTTGAGATCGATGGCGTACGGCGCACGCGCACCTACTCCCCCGCCGGGTCCGAGCACGCGAGCTCGGTGTTGATCGAACTGACCGTGACCGCCCATCCCGAGGGCGTCGTCTCCCGGCACCTGAACGACGCCCTTGAGCCTGGCACCATGGTTCACCTCGGCCCCGCGCAGGGCGAATTCGTCCTGCCCGAAGAGCGCCCGGAGCGTCTGCTGCTGATCAGCGGCGGAAGCGGCATCACGCCGGTCATGGCCATGCTGCGGACGCTCTGTGACGAGGGCCGGGGCCCAACTGACGCCCTCCGCGCTGGCCGATCTCTTCGCTGTCGACTCAGCTGGGTTCGCCGCCGTGTGCGGACCGCCACCGCTGCTCGACGCGGCGCGTACGGCGTGGAGCGACCTCGGCGGCGCCTCGGACCACCTACTGGCCGAGACCTTCACTGCGCCTTCGGTGAGCCTTGCCGGCCCGGCCGCCGAGGGGACGCTTCGTTTCCTGTGCAGCGGCAGCCGCGCGGCTATCGGCTCCGGGACGCTGCTCGAGCAGGCCGAGGCGGCCGGCCTGACACCTGATTTCGGCTGCCGGATGGGGATCTGCCACACCTGCACCTGTCGCAAAGCGGCGGGGGCGGTGCGCAACCTGCGCACCGGTGAGGTCTCCAGCGAAGAGGACGAAGACATTCAGCTCTGCATATCGGTCCCCGCCGGGGACGTTGCCCTTGAACTCTGACCACGAACCGGAAGGAACCACCATGGAGACCCCTGACCCCCACAACCAAGGCCCCCAGCAGAGCCTGGGACTGAGATGCGCTCTGACCCTCAGCAGGTGCAGGCCCTCGGCGACGAGTTCGACGAGCTTCGCGGGCGCCTGATCATGGATTTGGGCGAACGCGACGCCGAGTACATCCGCCGAGTGATCAAGGCCCAGCGCGGGCTGGAGGTCACTGGCCGCGCCCTGCTGTTCGCCGGCTTCCTGCCCCCAGCCTGGATTGGCGGCACCGCGGCTCTGGCTCTGTCCAAGATCCTGGACAACATGGAGATCGGCCACAACGTGATGCACGGGCAGTACGACTGGATGAAGGACCCGGCGCTGGACTCCAAGCGCTTTGAGTGGGACACCGCCTGCCCGGGCGACCAGTGGCGTCATTCGCACAACTACATGCACCACACCCACACCAACGTGCTGGGCAAGGACCGGGATATCGGCTACGGCATCCTGCGCATGTCCGAGGAGCAGCCCTGGCGTCCCCGCGATCTCGGCAACCCGGTCTTCGCGGCGCTGCTGGCCGCGTTCTTCCAATGGGGTGTGGCGTTGCATGACCTCGAGGTGGAGCGGAGCGAGGCGGCGAAATCGAATGGAGCGACAAGCGTGAGATCGCCCGGGCCATTTGGCGCAAGGGCCGCGGCCAGGTGCTCAAGGACTACGTCGTCTTCCCGGCGCTGGCCGGGCCGGGCGCGCCGTTCGTGCTGGCGGGCAACCTGACCGCCAACCTGACCCGCAACCTGTGGTCGTTCATGATCATCTTCTGCGGCCACTTCCCGGCCGGGGTGGAGGAGTTCTCCGAGGAAGAGGTGGAGAACGAGACTCGCGGTGGCTGGTACCTGCGCCAGATGCTCGGCTCGGCGAATCTGACCGGGAGCCGGCTGTTCCACCTCCTGAGCGGCAACCTCTCGCATCAGATCGAGCATCACCTGTTCCCGGACATCCCCGCGCATCGCTACGCCGAGATCGCCACCGAGGTGCAGGCCATCTGCGATCGCTACGGCCTGCCCTACAACAGCGGACCGCTGCACAAGCAGTT
>JBDTEE010000179.1:0-4361 GCA_039922645.1 Solirubrobacteraceae bacterium
GGACACGGCAACCAGGTGAGGTCATCTCCGACTCACACTCGCCCGGTGCGCGACGCCGGCTATGTCCCGCTTCGCGAGTACGCGGCGATTGGCGATGGGCGGACGGTGGCTCTGGTCGCGAGCGACGGGTCGATCGACTGGCTGTGCCTGCCAGATCTCGACTCCCCGAGCACGTTCGGCGCAGTCCTTGACGCCGAGAGCGCCGGCAGCTTCGTCCTGGCTCCAGAGGCTTCTTTCACGGTTAAGCGCCGCTACCTGCCCGACACCAACGTGCTTGAGAGCACGTTTGGGACAGCCGACGGAACGGTGCGGGTGACCGACGCGATGCTGCTGCCCAGCTCTGGGTTAGCACCGGAGCGCGAACTCGCTCGACGGGTCGAGGGCCTGTCGGGGTGCGTGCCGATGGTGTGGCGAGTCGAGCCCCGGTTCAAGTACGGCGGCCGGCGCCCCCGAATCGCGCGCCACGGTGCCACGCCGGTGGCGACCGGCGGCAGAGACGCGCTTGCGGTATCCGCTTGGGGCGCTGGCGACCCGATTCTTGAGGAGCGTTCGATCAGCGGCAGCTACACCTCAGAGCCAGGTCACATGGCGCTGGTGGTCTTGAGCACCGCCCACCAGGAGCCGCTGGTGTTCCCATCGCGAACTGAGGCGGAGTTCCGCATGGAGGCGACCATCATCTTCTGGCGCCAGTGGACTGCCGGCCGAACCTATGCAGGACCGTGGCGGGAGGCGGTGATTCGCAGCGCTCTGGCGCTGAAGCTGCTGATCCACTCGCCCTCCGGGGCGATCGCGGCCGCGGCGACGGCATCACTGCCCGAGCAGCTCGCCGGCGAGCGCAACTGGGATTACCGCTTCTGCTGGGTGCGCGACTCGGCGTTCACGCTGCGTGCGCTGATGCAGCTGGGCTGCCCGCGCGAGGGCGACTCCTTCTTCTGGTGGCTGCTGCACGCGTCACAGCTGACGCATCCGCGGCTGCGCGTCCTCTACCGCCTCAACGGCGGCGAGCAGGCACCGGAATCGACGCTCCCGCTGGCCGGCTATCGAGGCTCAAGTCCGGTCAGGATCGGTAACGGCGCCGCCGGCCAGGAGCAACTCGACATCTACGGTGACCTGATGCAGACCGCCTGGATCTACTCAGTCGCGGCTGGCAGGCTCGACTCCGACACCGGCCACCGATTGGCGCAGATCGCCGATCTCGTCTGCGAGATATGGCGCCAGCCCGACTGCGGCATCTGGGAGGTGCGCAGCGAGCCGTTGCACTTCACCCACTCCAAGATCATGTGCTGGGTGGCACTCGACCGTGCGGTGCGCCTCGCCGAGCGCGACCAGATCCCGCGAGCTCACGCAGCCAAATGGCGTGCGCAGGCCGAGGCGATCTGTGCCTTCGTGGACGAGCGCTGCTGGTCAGAGGAGGTTGGTAGTTACGTGCGATCGCCGGACAGCCGCGAACTCGACGCCAGCCTGCTGCTCGGCGCCCTGATGGAGTACCCCGCGGGCCGCGATCCGCTGATGACCGCCACGATCGCCGCGATCAGGCGCGAGTTGGGGCACGGCCCGCTGCTGGATCGCTATAGCGGGGAGGACGGTCTCGCGGGAGGCGAGGGAGCCTTCCTGTGCTGCTCGTTCTGGCTCGCCGACGCGCTCGCCCGCGCGGGACGCGTCAACGAGGCGACCGAGCTGATGGAACAGCTGATCGGTCTCGCCAACGATGTCGGGCTCTACTCAGAGGAAGTGGATCAGGACACGGGTGAGTTCCTGGGGAACATCCCTCAGGGCCTGGTCCATCTTGCCCTGATCAACGCGGCGGTGTCGGTGAATAAGGCACAGTCGGGATGAGCGTCTGGGGCGCAGTGGCGGGCGGTTTTGTCGGGACGCTCGTCCTGACCACTGCGCTGAGCACCGCCGGCGAGCTTGGGCTTACGCGGATGGACCTGCCCTTCCTGCTGGGGACGATCGTCTCCTCTGATCGCTCACGCGCGAAGGCGCTGGGCTACGTCATGCACTTCGTCACCGGACAGCTCTTCGCGCTGATCTACTTCGGGATCTTCTCGGCGATCGGCCACAGCGGCTGGTGGCTGGGAGCAGCGTTTGGCTTCGCCCACGGCCTGTTCGCCGGGACCGCACTGGTCAATGTGCTGCTCCCTGTCATCCATCCACGGATGGGCACCCCATCTAGTGCCGCCGCCGATCGACCGCTGCTGGAACCTCCTGGCTTCATGATGCTCAACTACGGCCGCCGCACTCCGCTGGCGACAATCGTCGCGCACGTTGCCTACGGCACGATCGTCGGCGGCTTCGTCTCACTCGCCTCCTGAGGCTCCGCAACGCGGGGATCCGCGTCGATCAGATGCGGACTGATCGGCTCCCGAAATCGTAAGACCGTCTCGGTAATGCCGTTGCCGGTTCGTTGCGCGTTGCGCGTCGTGCATGGTCTTGTCGAGGGCCCCGCGGGCCGTGTTGGGGCGCTTCGCAAGGACGTCGATGGGGACGTCGTTAAGTGTGACGGCGACCAGGACGGCGCGTTGATGCGCGCTGAGGTCGGTGTGGATTGCTCGCCGGAGTACCGGCAAGAGCTCTCTCCTCTCGACATCCTGGTGCGGCGTGGAATCGCCGTCGGCGATCACGAGCCAGCCCTCGGGCTCGGTGGCAGTTCGCGGCCTTGCCAGGAGAGGCGGCGGATCTTTGCGGCCGTGTCCGACAGCGCGAACTTGTACGCCCAGGTGGTGAAGCGGCTCTCGCCGGTGAAGTCATCGAGCTTGCTGAGCATGGCGACCAGCGAGTCATCGGCGCTCTGCTGCGCCAGGTCGTCGAGGTCGCCGTCGCTCAGCTGCGGGATCGCCCCGCGCCGGCGGTCGACCTCGAACCGCGCGGCTCGCAGCAGCAGTTCGCGCAGGTCGTTGAGCGCTTGGTCGCGTCCGGCACCGTCGGCGCGCAGCCGCTGGACCCACGCGCGCGACTTGATGTCGGCCACGGTCGGCCGTGGTGATGCGTGCGGAGGCGAATCGGGCATCACCGCGGGGCTTGAGGTTGCTCTGCTCATCGCAACATCCATCGTTCATCGGAACGGCCAGCGGCGCTATGGGGTCTGCTGTGTATCTCGCAGTCAGAGCACTCTCCACGGCTCCGGGGTCGTTGGTCCACACCGTTTGCCCGAGGGAAAGCCCACAGTCCGGGTGGCCGCTCGGATCGCGAGCACGAGCGCCGCTGACGCATAGTTGGCGGCGAGTGAGGAACGGTCGTCGAGCAGTGCGCGCAGTTCGCCGCTCGCGGGGGAGCCTTCGACGGCCAGCCTGGTCGCGAGCCGGCGTGCCCGCTTCGGTTGTCGGCCACCCGCCGCGCCGAGCGCGAGTGAGATTACGTACAGCGCGATCTCCGCGGGCCGCTCGCGGCGGCGAGCCACCTCGAACGCGACGCCGGCGAGCACGATCCCGGCTACGAACAGCAACGCACCGAGCAGGTGAAAGAAGAGCGCTACGTCATTCATGCGGACGGGCGATAGCCGTGGATGGCACGCCGCCGAAGCGCTAACGCGCGCTGCCAGTCGGCGCTACCGCGCCGAGCTTGCTCTCGATGCAACCGAGCAGCTGGCGGTAGGAGCTGCAGAACGACTGCACACCTTCGCGCTCGAGCGTGACGGTTACGCCGTCGAGCTCGATCCCCGCATGCGCGGCGTCGGCGAGGATGCTCTCTGCCTCGGCTGGGTCGGCGTCGAGGGTCCGCGTGACCTCGCCGTGGTCGGCGAATGCCCTTAGCGTCTGCTCGGGCATGGTGTTCACCACGTCGGGCCCGATCAGTTCCGACACGTAGCGGACGTCGGAGTACGCGGGGTCCTTGGTGCCGGTGCTGGCCCACAGCGGGCGCTGCGTTCGGGCTCCGAGCGCCTGCAGGCGCTCCCACTCCGGGCCGGCGAACTTGGTCAGGTAGCGCTGGTAAGCGACGCGGGCGCTGGCGATTGCGATGCGTCCGCGCAGCTGCGACTCTGCGGGTAGCTGCGCGTCGGTCTTGGTGTCAATTCGCGAGAGGAAGAACGAAGCGACCGACCCGATCTCCGAAAGCGGCTCGCCGGCCTCGGCGCGCGCGCTCAGGCCACGCAGATAGGCGTCGATCACCTGCTCGTAGCGGTCGATCGCGAACAGCAGTGTGACGTTGACGTTCACCCCGCGGCGCGTAAGCTCCTCGATCGCCGGCAGCCCCGCTTCGGTGCCGGGAACCTTGATCATCACGTTCGGCTGATCCAAGCGCTGCCACAAATCGATGGCTTGGCTGATCGTGGCGTTGGTGTCGTCGGCGAGATCCGGGGTGCACTCGAACGAGATGAACCCGTCACGCCTGTCGCTGTGGTCGTATGTGGGGCGCAGCGC
>JBDTEE010000180.1:0-4122 GCA_039922645.1 Solirubrobacteraceae bacterium
GAGATGGAAGCTCTCCACGAGTATTACGGCTTGGTGGCCGCGCTCATCAAGCTTCGCCGGCAGCGGCAGATGACTCAGAAGGATCTCGAGGCGGCGACAGGCATCACTCAGAGTGAGATCAGTCGCATCGAGTCGGGTCGCGCAAACCCGACACTCGCGACACTTCGGGTTCTGGTACGGGCGTTGGGAGGGGAGATCCGCATCGTTGAGCGGCGACCGCCCGTTACCGGCGCGGCGGTGCCATAACGCAACTCCGGGTTCAGAGTGCGGTTTTCAAGCTGGCGCCGGCGACGTTCGCGTAGGTCTGCGAAGGTCCGTTCTGTGTTCGCAAGTAGGCGATGACATTGGGATTGCGTCCGCCTCTGACCGCCTGAGTTCGCCCGGTAAGGTGTCAGATGCGGTGTCAATCGGCAAGGGCTACGGTTGCGGCTGACGTTGCCAGCACCGGGCGCAGTCGCCGACAGCCAAAGCGGTCGTCCCAGCTAGTGGCGATTGGTCTGCCGAAGACGCCTAGCGCCGACGTTTCGCGCTGGCCCGGATTGCCATGGGCCTCGCGTTCAGGCCGGGAAGCCCGGGGCCGCGTTCAGCCCCGGGCTTCGGCAGTGGCAAAGAAGACTAGAAGGGACCTGGGCCCGAAAGGCCTCCAAGGGTGGCCGGACTTGCGAGCCGGCACTGTCCCTCACGGTCGCCGCGCACGACGTTGGGTTGAGCGCCCCGCGGGTAGAGATCCATCTGCATGAAGGACAGCTCGGCGCTGTCCCAGACGGCGCTGTTACCCCGGCAAACCAGGTCGTCCGAAATGTGGTTGGCGAGGATCTCAATGGCGTCGGGATCGGCCATGTGATTGTTGATCAGACGAACGTCGCCCTTCACGTGATCGCGAGCGATCCCCAGGTAGCATGCGTTGAGCTTGCTGATGGTCACGTCGCCATGAATCAACGTGTCCTCATAGTCGCTGTACGCGGGACCCGGCGCGAAGACGCCAGCCGGGTTGCAGTTGAGGCCTCCGCCGCCCCCGGTCTGCTGAACGTCACCCCCGATGACACTGTTGTGCACAACGACTCCGAGCGCGTTGTTCGCTTCGAGATCGCCCTCAACATGGCTTCGGCTGGACAGGGTGGGAGGCTTCGCGGTGTCGTCGAAGCACGTGAAGTGTCCGGGTTCACATCCGAGGAGCAAGGCGGCGCCCCGACCTACCCTAACGTCACCGCCCACCCACAGGCTGGAGGTGCCCGTCCCCGTTGCGTCGTTACGCCCAAAGGCCGCCGCAAGACCAGAGCCCGGAGCAAGAGTCAGGTCGCCACGGATCCGGGCGGCGCCAGCGTTGACGAAGCAGACGCCCGTGACCCTCACCGACTCGTAACTCCCGGCCAGCACACCGGGCGACGTGAGCGTGCCTGAGCAGGTGTGGGTGTCAGATTCCTCCGCGGCAGCCGTGCCCGGGCTCGCTGCTAAGAACACGAGCGCGAGCGCGCCTGCGCTCACGAAACATGAGAGATTGCGAAGACCCCGCCTCATAGCCCGCCTCCCAATTCGCCGGCGATAACCGGCCGCAGGGCGACGTTAGCACCGAGAGCAGTGCTCCGTCAGCTTGGAGTGTTTCGCGAGATCGATGCTTTACGCCGCCCTAAGGCGTTCCTCGTCCACCGCGTGTCCATGGCCTCGTTCCCCCTTGGTGCTGACGGTCGCGCCCGCGGGGGTTCGGCACCCGGTGTTTATCCGCGCCCGAAGCGTTCACTCCACCCAACTCCCAGCCGGCACGCTCCTCCTGCTCCTCACCTCCGATTCTCCGTCGCTCGCAGGCTTTCCTCTCCTGTGTGTTCTGGTCCGCGCCTCTTTTCCGGCGACCCGTCTCCCAGCTGGATCACCGATAGTTGATTGCACACACTTGCACCAATGGTGCGCCGGTGCCACAGTGCGTCACGAAATGCACCACAATCGACGGCGTTGTGACGCCTGCGGCAGAGTTCTGCCGGTCATCTCCAGACCCGGCCGCCCGGCCCGCTTCTGCGGAACATCGTGCCGGAGCGCGGCATACCGTCGCCGCCAGGCAGGGCTCGGGGAGACCGCCGACCGCTGGTCTCATCCCCGCGGCCACCTCTCCCTCGCCACGCTCGCGGCCTGGGTGGCCGCCGAGCGGGCGGCGGAGCGGACGCGCCGGGCGAGAGAGCGGCAGGCCGCGCGGCGGCGCTCCTGGCGGCGCTGGTGCCAAGCTCGGAGTCGAGCGAGCCGGTTGGACTTGCTCTGGTACGGCGCAAGCCCTGCCCCGAGCGAGGCCGCGGTCATCGCGCTCGAGGAGATGGTCGCCGCTGCGGTGGTCTGTACCGAGCTGGGGACACGCAGCCCCACCGGCAGCCGCCCGGACTGGGACCATGAGGTGACGGCCGCGAAGGAGCTCCTTGCCAAGGTGACGCCTCCGCATCGGTCGAGGGCCGAACGTCGACGTTCCCTGCGCGAGGAGCGAAAGGCCGCCTCGAAGACGGCCTCGTCAGAAGGGCAGCGTCGGTCCAGGTGAGGCGCGCCGAGACAATCGTGGCGCGGGTTGCATGACAGCTTCGCCGTCCTCGACGCCCATCTGACGGCGAACGTAGCGGTCCACTTCAGATGACGGGACGCGTGTCAGCCGCCCGATCTTCATGTGGCGGAGTTCGCCACGACCGAGCAGTTCGTACACGAGCGTTCGTCCGCATCCGAGGACGTCCGCGACCTGATGGACGTCAAGAAGTCTTCCGGGGCTGACAGTGGAATGGGTGACGGAGTTGGGGTCGGTGTGTAGCTTCATGGCGCTACATCTTGCGCCGAAAGTGTACTCATAGCGTACGCACTTTGATATGCAAAAGCCTTGCCTACTCAGGACTTTCCGCGACAGCCCCTTGGCCACCCCAGATGGAACCGTCGAACGCCTCCTCGCACCGCACTCACTCATCACCACCCCCGGGCGGGCGGCGGATCACTCCGACGTCCGTCTCCGCGTGGGGCGGGCGTCTACCCCCGGCCACCTCGATCGCCAAGCACGTGTTGTCGACGGTCGGAAATGACGTCGCTCCGATCGTAAGGGGGTCAAACTTAAACCGTCGCCGACGGTTAGGACCGACCCTCCGAGTCCGGGCAGAACGATGCCCCAGGGTCGCGGAATTGGTATCAAAACTGATATCAATTGAGGCGAACACAGGCGAAAACTGGCGGACGCGGAGGGCGCGCTTGCAGCGGTTTCGAGATCAGGGCGGCCCTACACGGACACCCGCGAACCGGCCAAGGCACGGCTCATAACCCCAGGGTCGCAGGTTCGAATCCTGCCCCGCCCACGAATCTCAGCGCTGGCGACCACCTAGGATCTGGTAGTCCAGCGTATCGTCGCGTCTGTGCTGCGCGCACCCCTTCCCGATCCACCGACCGCCGCCGACGAAAAGACCACGCTGATCGCCTTCCTCGACTGGTACCGGGACAACCTGCTCCGCAAGGTAGAGGGCCTCGACCGCGAGGCGCTGACGCGCAGACTTGTCCCGTCCGCGACCACGCTGCTCGGCATCGTGAAACACCTCGCCTACGTGGAGCGCGGCTGGTTTCAGAACACGTTCCTCGGGCAGACGCTCTACCGGCCGCCGCGCAACGTTGCGGACGACGCCGAGTTCCGCATCGAGGACGACGAGACCGTCGACAGCATCATCGGGTTCTACCGAGATGAGGTCGCGAGGTCACGGGACATCGTCGCCGGCGCGGCTCTCGACGACCACGCCAGGCGCGAGGACCGGCGGGATTACACCCTGCGCTGGATCATGGTGCACATGATCGAGGAGACGGCACGGCACGTCGGCCATGCGGACATCCTGCGCGAGCAGACCGACGGTGCCGTCGGAGAGTAGTCCCGTCCGGCGAGCGGGGAAGGGATCCCGCCCGCCGGCGCAGGGTCGGCCGGCTAGCCCTGGGCCTTGTTGTCGCGGCGCCGCAGTCGGCGGGCTACCCCGGCGACGAGCCGGTTGCCGCGACTGTATCCACCGCGGCGGGTTGTCGCTGCGAGCATGAACTCCTGCTCGCGGATCTGAGCCAGCTCATACAGTTGGGTATTCATCACGGTTTTCTCCTTTCGTCACCGACGAAGCCTTGTCACTGGTGATACTATAA
>JBDTEE010000181.1:0-11484 GCA_039922645.1 Solirubrobacteraceae bacterium
GCAGTGGCAGCCAGTCCCAAGCACGGGAAGCTCTCCGACATCGAGCACGTGGTCATCCTCATGCAGGAGAACCGGTCGTTCGATCACTACTTTGGGATGTACAACGGGGTCCGAGGGTTCGGCGATCACCGGGGACGCAGCCATTTCTTCCAGAAGGGCGAGAACGGCAAGGTCCTGCATCCCTTCCACTTCGAGACCGACTGCATGGCCGACATCACGCATGACTGGGCGCCTCAGCACCGCGCCTGGAACGGCGGGCGCATGGATCGGTTCCTGATCGAACACCAGAAGGTCGACAAGGCTGCCGGCGGCGAGACGATGGGCTACTACAAGCGCTCGGACCTGCCCTTCTACTACGCCCTGGCCGACAAGTTCACCCTCTGCGACGGGTATCACTGCTCGGTCATCGGGCCGACCGATCCCAACCGCTTGATGTCGATGTCGGCCTGGCTGGATCCGGCCGGTACACACGGCGGGCCCCTCGTCGAGACGTTGCTGAGTGGCCGCACGGGCCGCTTCAGCTGGATGACGATGCCCGAGAGGCTGAGCGCTCACGGTGTGAGCTGGAAGGTCTATACGGCGGGTTCCGGCGGGGTGCTCGACAACGTTCTCACCTACTTCAAGCAGTACAGCCCGGGGACCAAGCTTTATGACCGAGGCGTGGCCCCTACCTACCCGAACGACTTCCTCAACGATCTGAACGCGGGAAACCTACCCAAGGTCTCCTGGGTACTGCTGAGCATCCCCGACAGTGAGCATCCGTTCTACTCGGGCCCCCACGACGGGCAGACCGGCGCGCGTCCGCTGGTGGAGGCGCTGGTTTCGAACCCCAACGTGTGGCGGAAAACGGCGCTCTTCATCACCTGGGATGAGAACGGCGGTTTCCTTGATCACGTCACCCCGCCGACACCCCCCAAGGGGACCAAGGGTGAATACCTCACGGTGAGCAAGCTGCCGCCGAAGTCGGGCGGCATCCGCGGGCCGATTGGGCTGGGCTTCCGGGTCCCGATGCTCGTCGTCTCACCGTTCTCGCGGGGCGGTCTGGTGTGCTCGGACACCTTCGATCACACATCCACACTGCGCTTCTTGGAGACGCGCTTCCGGGTCCCGGTGCCCAACCTGAGTCGCTGGCGACGGCGGACGACCGGCGATCTGACGAGCGCGTTCAACTTCGCCGCCCGGCCCAAGTACACGGCGCCGGCGCTGGCGGGGCCGGGGACAGCGGTCTGCTCGGAGGTCGCGCCAGTAGCCCCCACCGAGCAGCGGTTCCCCAAGCAGGCCAAGGGCCGGCGACGGCGGCCCAGCGGGGTCGTCAAGGGGTGAGCCCGGCCGCGGCCGGGCTGTTCGGTGGGCTCTACGGCGCGGGCGACGCCGCCGCGGCGCTGGCCGACCCGGCCTGGCTGCAGGCCATGCTCGACTTCGAAGCGGCGCTGGCCCGGTCGGGTGCGGCCGAGGGCCTGATTCCGGCGCAGAGCGCGGAGGTCATAGCGGCCGCCTGCCGAGCCGAGCGCTTTGACCCGGACGCGCTCGGCCACGAGGCGGCGCCTCATGCCACACCGGTCGTCCCCCTCGTGGCGGCACTGCGCTCCGCGGTGGGCCAGCCCCACGCCGACTACGTGCATCAAGGGGCAACGAGCCAGGACGTCATCGACACCGCGGTCATGCTGGTCACGCGGCGCGCTTGCGCGCCACTCCTCGAGGATGCCGGGGCGGCCTCGGCGGCCGCCGCGCGGCTGGCGCAGGCTCACGCTCGAACGCCGATGGTCGGGCGCACCGTGCTCCAGCAGGCCCTGCCGGTGTCGTTCGGACTAGTGGCCGCCGGCTGGTCGCAAGTCATCTCCGATGCGGCGGCTCGGTTGCGGGGGCTGGTCGAGCGCGAGCTACCGGTGCAGTTCGGAGGCCCAGTGGGGTCGGCCTCGCCCAAGCTGGCCGCAGGGGTGGCCGCGGAGCTCGGCCTGTGCACTCCGGCGCTGCCCTGGCACACCAACCGTGTGGTGCCGGCCTCGTTGGCTGGTGAGCTGGCGGTGCTGGCCGGCGCGCTGGGCAAGGTCGCTCGCGACGTCACGATGCTCGCCGCTCATGAGGTGGGAGAGGTACGCGAGGGGGGTGACGGCGCGCGGGGGGCGTCGAGCGCGATGCACCACAAGCGCAATCCCGTGGCGGCCGTTTCCGTGCTGGCCTGCAGCAAGCGGACCCCGGGGTTGGCGGCGACAATGCTGTCGGCCATGGAGCAGGAGCATCAGCGGGCCGCGGGCGCGTGGCAGAGCGAATGGGGGACCCTGCGCGACCTCCTGGGGCTGACCGCCTCAGCGGCCGCCGGGGCCCGGGAGATGCTCGAGCATCTCGTACCCGACCCCGAGCGCATGCGCTCCAACCTGGCCGCGATGGCAGCGGCCGGTGTGGCGGAGGCCGAAGACCCCGAAGCGCAGCTGGGCGCGGCGGAGGAGCTCATCGCGCGGGCCCTGGCGTCGCGACCGATCGCAGACCATCTCGACCAAGGAGAGCCATGACTGACGGCGCCCACGAAGCCGGCTCAGCGATGCGGCGGGCTGTGCTCGGCGATGACCACGTCGACCGCGCACAGGCGGCCACAAGCGAGTTCACCGCTCCTTTTCAGGACTTCATCACCCGTTACGCCTGGGGAGAGGTCTGGTCGCGTGACGGCCTGGATCGCCGCACGCGCAGCGCGATCACTCTGGCTGTTCTCACCGCGTTGGGTCGCGAGAACGAGATCGCCATTCATGTGCGTGGGGCGTTGCGCAACGGTCTGTCCGAGGCCGAGCTCGCCTAGGTGCTGCTTCACACCGCGGTGTACGCCGGCGTGCCGGCCGCCAACGCGGCCTTCGCCACCGCCCAGCGGGTGCTCGACGAGCGAGAGGCCTAGTGTCGGGGCATTAGCTCAGCCGGTGGCGGCGACCGCAGCGCTGTGCCGGCCGGAGCGGGCCTTGACCGCCCAGCGGGGCTTGGCCAGCAAGAGCTGGACATCGCAGATGCGCCGTTCGGCGAATCCGCCCTCGCAGTAGGCCAGGTACAGCGTCCACATGCGCTGGAAGTTCTCGTCGTAGCCGAGTGCGGTCAGCTCCTCGGCGTGAGCGAGGAAGTTGTGGCGCCAGCGGCGCAGGGTCTCGACATAGCTGTCGGTGATGTCCTCGAGACCGACGGTCTGCAGGTCGGTACGCCGAGCCACGTTGCGGACGATGACCTCCATCGAGGGCAGGGCGCCACCGGGGAAGATGTACTCCTTGATGAACGACCTGGACGCCTTCTCGACCTCGTAGGCGCGATCGTCGATGGTGATGGCCTGCAGCAGCATCGCCCCGTGGGGGGTGAGGAGATCGGCGCATTTGGCGAAGAAGGTCCCGATGTTCTGCCACCCGACCGCCTCGATCATCTCGATCGACACCAGCCTGTCGTAGCGGCCCTCGAGATCGCGGTAGTCGCGCATGATGACCTCGACCAGGTCGCTGAGACCGGCGCGGGCCACGCGCTCCACCGCGTAGTCGTGCTGCTCGCGGGAGATGGTCGTAGTGGTGACCCGGCAGCCGCGCGTCCCGGCCGCATGCACGGCGAAGCCACCCCAGCCGGTGCCGATCTCCAGCACGTGGTCCTCGGGACCGAGCTCAAGGCGTTCGCAGACCCGCTCGAGCTTGGCCACTGAGGCCTCTTCGAGGGACATCGCTTCGTGCTCGAAGAGAGCGCAGGAATACATCATGCTCGGGTCGAGCATGCGTGAGAAAAGCTCGTTGCCGATGTCGTAGTGGAAGGCGATGTCACGGCGGCTGCGATGGCGGGTGCTGCGGTTCAGCGCCGAGCGCAGACGCTGGCGCGGAGTCCACAACGGGGCGGTGTAGGTACGCACGCGATCGATCAGCACCGCGTTGCGGGCCGCCAGCCGGATCACGGCCACCAGGTCGGGAGAATCCCAGGCGCCGGCGGCGTAGGACTCGGCCAGGCCCCGGCTCCCGCGCATGAGCATGCGCCAGAACTCGGGCCGGTTGACGTGGATGAGTGCCGCCGGAGGCCCCGATCCGAACGTGTGCCGCTCGGTGCCCTCGACCACGATCAGGCTGCCAACGCGGATCTGGGCCAGGAGCGCCCGTGCACTCAGCCGCCACATGCGCACCACACCGGCCTCATGCCGGTGCTCCTGCGCGCGGATGCGGGTGTACCCGCGCACCAGCGAGCTTCAGCCCAACGGCGTGCCCGTAGATGAGAGCCAGCACACGGGCGCTACTGACGGGGTAGCGGGCGCTGAGGCGTGCCGCCGAGGCGCGACTGAGCTCATGCCGCTCGAGAGCCAGGGCGGCCTCGAACACAGTCTGGCCGCCACGCTCGCTGTTGATGTTCACCGAGAGGGTTCGGCCCGGCTGGCTGGCCCGGGCCTCATAGACATGGTCCATTCCCATAAACGGCGAGACGTGCAGCGCCTTATCGAAGCGGGCGCGGAGCTCCGGCGTGGTCGCCTCATGCGAGAGAAGGTAGGCGTGGCGCTCACCCCACGGGGTGTTGGTCACCTCGGCCAGCACCGACTGGACCCGCTGGCCGGATGGGTCCATGCAGTAGTAGAAGCTGACCGGGTTGAAGCAGAGCCCCCAGGAGCGAAGCTGCGTGAGCAGCCGGATGGGGCCGGTGGGACGCGGCGCGCCCAGCCCGGCCACCCGGTCACGTACGGCCACGTCCAGAGGCAAGGCCTCCGGGCCGAGGTAATCGGCACGGCGAAAGCGCAGCAGACCGGGGCCGCGACGCACCAGCCGGCCGTTGAGCAGACCGGGCAGCTCGTCGAGGTCGATGTAGGCCAGGACCAGGCGGTGGGTGAATTCGGTGGCGGGCTCCCGCCGGCGGTGGCCGATGGTGCCTTCATAGAGACAGCTGACGCTCATAGCCCGGCTCCGAAATGGCGGGCCACTCGCAGCGCGCTCTGTACTCCGTCCTCGTGGAAGCCCCATCCCCAGTAGGCGCCGCAGAAATGTGTCCGGTTGCGTGCGTTGATCTCGTTCACGCGCCCCTGGGCCCGCACCCCGTCCGCTGTGTAGATGGGATGGGCGTAGTCGATGGTGCGGATCACCTTGGTCGGATCGATCTCCCCGGTCCGGTTCAGCGTGACGCAGAACTCCTGCTCGGCGTCCAGGGATTGGAGGCGGTTCATGTGATAGGTGACGGTCGTCTGCGAGGTGGGTTGTCTGGCCAGATGGTAATTCCAGCTCGCCCAGGCCCGGCGTCGCCGCGGCAGCATGCGCACATCGGTGTGCAGTACAGCCTGGTTGCGCTGATACGGGATCGCGCCGAGGATCTCGTGCTCGCGATCGCTGGCGTCGGTGAGCAGCCCGAGGGCTTGGTCTGAGTGGGTGGCGAGGACGACCTCGTCGAAGCTCTCGGCCTCGCTGCCCCGGGCGGTGACCAGCACCTGATCGGGCCGGCGCTCGACGGCGGCCACCGGGGTGCCCAGCCGCAGCTGGCCCGGAAAGCGAGCCAGCAGCGCCTCGACATAGCGTGCCGAACCTCCCCGCACCGTCCGCCAGCGCGGTCGGTCGCAAAGTCCGAGCATGCCGTGATTGTCGAAGAACTCGGCCAGGAAACGGGCCGGGAAAGTCCACATCTGATGCGGGTCGGCGGACCAAACGGCCGAGGCCTGGGGGACGATCAGCCGGTTGATGAAGGGGCTCGAGAATCGCTGCTCCTCGAGCCAGTGACCCAGCGAGGGCCCCTGTTCCTCGTGGTGCAGAAGCTCGCGAGCGGCTCGGTTGAAGCGGGCCAGGTCAGCCAACATACGGTGAAACCAGGGTGTGACCAGGTGGGCGCGCTTCGCGAACAGGCCGTTGGGCGAGGAGCCGTTGTACTCAAAGTCCCCGTGGCCATCGCTGACCGAGAAGCTCATCGTCGAGGGCTGCCAAGCCACTCCGAGGCGGCCCAGCAGGCGCTCGAAGTTGGGGTAATTTCGGTCGTTGAAGACGATGAAGCCGGTGTCGACGTCATGGGTCTCGTTGGCCGTGTCGACGCGGATCGTATTCGTGTGGCCGCCCGCGTAGGGCGCGGCCTCGAACAGCGTCACGTTGTGTTCCTCGCTGAGCAGATGGGCGGTAACCAAGCCCGACACCCCGGCGCCGACGATCGCGATCCTCATCGCCAGTCGCCTCTACGCCGCGGGCTCATCGACCCGGCGCGGGTCGTGCTCGCCGTGCGGCTTTTGAAAGAGGTTCTCCATGGCTCACTACTACGCGGACCGTCGCCGGGTGGATCATCGCTCGAACTCGGCGGCCGGGACGTACCCGACCGGCTTTTGAGCCGCGCCGCGGCCACCCCCGCCGGGAGTCTCCGTCCCAAACATGCGATATCTACAAGTTTGGGACGGAGGCTCCGGGCTATGGCCTGAACTCGAGGTCGATCTGCTCTCTGTCGGAGCGTCCTCAACCCTGGCCAGGGCGGACCGCTGGTGGGTTAGAACGCGGGCCGGCTCAGGCCAGCCGCGCAAGGATGACCGGCGAGTGAGTGGGGACGCGGCTACCGCCCGGCGGTTCCGGAGTGACCATGATCACGTTTACCCCGCGGAGGTTGGCCGGAACGCCGACGTCGCCGTTGCCCTGGCTGGTCACGCTGAACAGGGCGCTGGTGGGCTGGGGGCTGTGGTGGGGTCGCGCCACCCAGACCTCGTAGATCTTGCCGGCCGGCGGGGGGCTGAAGTGGCGTAGCACCAGCTCAGCATGGCCACCGGTGACCTTCACCTGGGCCGTGCCCGTGGCTCCCGTGACCTGGGCGGCATAGACATGGGTCCCCGGGCTTGAACTGGGGCCGAGAGCCAGCCCGCCGAGCACGATGAGGGCCAGCACGGCGACCGCGGCGCCAATCGCCAGCGCGGGCCGGGGAACAGTTATCCGAGTGAGCCAGGCCCAGCGAGGCGCACCGCGCTCTTGCGCCGTTACGGCCTGGTGCGACTCCTGCTGGACCGTGTCCAGTACGCGCCGACGGAGACTGTCGGGGGCGGTGTGCTGGGGCACGCTCATCGGCAGCGTGGCCACGACGGCCTCGAATTCGACCAGCTCCTCGCGGCACATCGCGCAGGTCTCGAGATGGGCGGCGAAGGCCTCGGCGTCGGCCGCGTCGAGGGCGCCGAGGGCGTACGCGGTCACGTCAAGGCCGCAGCCTCCGCGCGTGTGCTCTGGATTGTTCGGTGTCTTGTCCATGACCACGCTCCGGTTATACCGTCGCCCCGGCGAGATCGCCGAGGACGTTCCGCATCTTGTCGAGACCCAACCGCATGCGTCCCTTCACGGTTCCGGCGGGAAGCTTGAGCATGTCGGCGATCTGGCTGTGGGAGAAGCCTCCGAAATAGGCCAGCTCGATGACCTGGCGCTGCTCGGTGGGAAGCTCGTCCAGGGCACTGCGCACCTCTCGAGCTTCCTCGCGGCGCTGCACCTCGGCTCCCGTGTCCTCGCTGGCGGTCATCCGCTCGGTCAGACCATCGTCGACGACGTCGCGACCGGTGTGCACCGAGGCGCGCCGGAACGCATCGATGGCCCGGTTGTGGACGACCTTCAGGACCCAGGAGCGCACGCTACCTCGGCGGTGGTCATAGCGCGCTCCGCTGCGCCACAGCGATAGGAAGGCGTCCTGGACCACGTCCTCGGCCATCCCCCGACGCCCGCACATCCGATAGGCCAGCGAGAAGGCCGCATCGGCGTGTCGGTCGAAGATGATCTCGAAGGCCTGCGCGTCGCCGCCCTGCACGAGTGCCATCAGATCCTCGTCGGCGCGGGTCGGCAGCTGGCTCTGGGACGAGCGGGGACTCTTGGGGGCTCGAAACACGATGATGAATTGAAGCCGATCGGAGTGGTGGGCATCCCCGGCGCCTGGGATCTGGGCCATCTCCTAGTACGGCCCGGGGGGCCCACCGGATCATTGGCCCGGGCGCCCCACCGGATCACTGGCCCGGGCGGCCCACCGGGTCACTGAGGATTGCCGGTGATCCAGGCGGCGCCCGATCCCGTAGTCCCTGCTGTGAGTCGAGTACTGAAACGGACGGCGGCGCTGATCGCTCTGATCGCCCTCAGCCTGAGCGGCGCAGCCTGCGGCTCGTCTCAATCGACTCATTCGTCTCAGTCGACGACGGCGAGCGACCACGCGGCGGCGCCGGCGGCTCTGGGCCACGTCGTGATCAGCGGTTACGCCTTCCATCCGCCCGCCGTCACCGTCACACCGGGGACGCGCCTGACCTTCACCAACCACGATCAGACGTCTCACACGGCCACGTCCACCGGTAAGGGGTTCGACACCGGCACGATCCCCCCGGGCGCGAGCCGCACCGTCGTCCTGACGCAGCCGGGCACCTACACCTACTACTGCCAGTTCCACGCCTTCATGCGGGCGACGGTCATCGTCAAGTAGCGCGGGCCCCTACGGAAGGGGCACAGCGCGAGGTCTTCGGAAGGACACAGTTTTGTTGCGTTCCGTAGCCCACGGGTCACGCGATCGTTGCCAGCCTTGGGGGCGTGGCACGACGTGAGACAGGGGGCGGCGCGGAGGGGTGGGTCGACTTATCGCGGCCACCTGCACCGCCTATACCGGGGCGTGTATGCGGCGGACACCAGCGGCTGACCCTCCGCGGGCGCTGGATGGTCGCCGTTCCGGCCTGCGGTGAGGGCGCGCTACTCAGCCACCGAGCGGCGGCCGCTCTGTGGGACATCCAGCCAACGCCCTCCGTCTCCATCCACGTGACGAGCCCGGCCCCTCACCAGTTACCCGGCCTGCGCTGTAACCGCTCGCGGATCCTCGCCCCACGGGACTGCGCCAAGCGCGACGGAATCCCCCTACCGGCCCTGGCCCGCACCCTGCTCGACCTGGCCGAGATCCTCTCGCCCCAGAGGCTGCCCACTGCGGTGGACGCGGCGCAGTGCAACGAGACCCTGAACGTGTCCGAGGTCGGCTCGCTGCTCACACGGGCCACGGCCGCCGTGGGGCGCCCACGCTCAGAGCGGCGCTGGGCGAGCTGGCCGGACGCCGCACCCTTCGCCCAACCCACCGGCGGATCAGATGGGAGTCGGCCGCGCTGCAGCGGGAGCTGGGCGGGCTCATGGCACAGGGCGGGCCGAGGTATCGTCCCCGCCGTGAGCGCACCGCGGCCGCCCTCCGGAGACCAGCACGAGATCCGTCACGGCGACCAGCGGGCGGTGCTGGTTGAGGTCGGGGGCGGTTTGCGGGTCTACGAGACGGGGGCGGGTCCCGTCCTCGACGGTTACGGCGAGGACGAGCGCTGCGGTGGCGGGCGGGGTCAGCCGCTGATGCCCTGGCCGAATCGCCTGGGGGATGGCCGCTACGAGTTCGATGGCCGCCCACAGCAACTCCCACTGACCGAGGTGGAGGCACGCACGGCGATCCATGGCCTGGTCCGGTGGGCCAATTGGACGGTCGCTGAGCGTGGAGCGGGCCGGTTGGTCATGGCCCATCGGCTCTACCCCCAGCCGGGCTGGCCGGGGACGCTGGATTTGAGTATCGAATACGTCCTGGGCGATGACGGGCTCACGGTGACCACGACGGCGGTGAACACGGGGCGCTCCCCGTGCCCCTTCGGCGTGGGCTTCCATCCCTATCTGAGCCTGGGCGTGGCTGCGGTCGATGAGATGACCCTCACAGTCGCGGCGGAGCGCTATCTGGAGGCCGATGACCGAGGCCTCCCGGTCGGCGTCCGCGGAGTGCAGGGCACTCCGCTGGACTACCGCCGCCCGCGGGACATCGGCGTGGCGCGGCTTGACAGTTGCTTCATGGACCTGTCCCGGGGACAGGACGGACGAGCCCGCGTGAACGTGCAGGCCGGAGCCCGGAGCGCTTCGCTCTGGGTGGACGGGGCCTTCGACTACCTGATGCTCTTCACCGGCGACACGCTGCCCGCCGCGCGCCGGCGCCAGGGGCTGGCCGTGGAGCCGATGAGCTGTCCACCCGACGCTTTGCGCTCCGGAGAGGCCATCGTCCGGCTGGAGCCGGGGGGGCGATTCGCCGCTGCCTGGGGAATCACATTGCCCTCGTAGAATCCGACCACGAGAAGAGGGAGGCAGTAGATGACGGACATCGCCGGGCCATCGCAGACCGAGTCCTACGCGCGAGGCGCCAATTCACCGCCGCTACTGGAGGAAACCATCGGTGCCAACCTCGAGCGAACCATCGCCCGCTTGCCCGATCACGAGGCCCTGGTTTCCTGCGACCAGCAGCTGCGCTACACCTACGCCGAGCTGGGCGCCGCCGTGGACGAGCTTGCCCGCGGGTTGGTTGCCGCCGGGCTGAATGCGGGCGACCGCGTCGGTGTCTGGAGCCCCAACCGCGCCGAGTGGACGCTGGTCCAGTACGCCACAGCCAAGCTGGGCGTGATCCTCGTCAACATCAATCCCGCCTATCGCACCTCCGAGCTGGAGTATGCGCTGCGCCAGTCGGGCTGCCGGATGCTGATCGCCGCCCCGACGTTTAAGACGTCGGACTACCGGGGCATGGTGACGAAGGTCCGAGAGCGACTGCCCGAGCTGGAGCGGGTGATCTTTTTCGACGGTCCCGACTGGGACGAGCTCCTGGCCTCGGGGGCCACGGTGTCCCGGGACGAGGTGGCCCGGCGAGGAGCGGCCCTGGCGCCGGAGGATCCGATCAACATTCAATACACGAGCGGGACGACCGGCTTTCCGAAGGGCGCGACGCTCACGCACCGAAACCTCCTCAACAACGGCTTCTTCGTCGGCGAGGGCTGCCGCTACACGGAGGCCGACCGGGTCTGCATCCCAGTGCCCTTCTATCACTGCTTCGGCATGGTGATGGGCAATCTCGCCTGCATATCCCACGGCGCGACGATGGTGATTCCCGCCCCGGCCTTCGAGCCCGAGGCAACCCTCCGCGGGGTGGCCGCGGAGCGCTGCACCTCGCTCTACGGCGTCCCGACGATGTTCATCGCCATCCTCTCAGAGCCGGGCTTCGACGCTTACGATCTCCGTTCGCTGCGAACCGGCATCATGGCCGGGTCGCCCTGTCCGGTTGAGGTGATGCGCCGCGTCGTCGAGCGGATGCACATGAGCGAGGTGGGCATCGCATACGGGATGACCGAAACCAGCCCGGTCTCCGCACAGACGGCGTTCGACGATCCACTCGAGAAGCGGGTCGGCAGCGTCGGGCGGGTAGGTCCCCACCTGGAGATCAAGATCGTCGATCCGCTCACCGGGGAGACCGTCCCGCGCGGCGAGCCCGGGGAGTTCTGCACCCGGGGCTACCGCGTGATGCTCGGTTACTGGAACGATGAGGAACGGACCAAGGAGGCGATCGACGGCGATGGCTGGATGCACACCGGCGACTTGGCCACGATGGACGCTGAGGGCTACGCCAACATCGTGGGGCGCAGCAAGGACATGGTCATTCGTGGCGGCGAGAACGTGTTTCCGAGAGAGATCGAGGAGTTGATCCTTAAACACGACATGGTGCAGGACGTCAACGTCGTTGGAGTTCCTGATCAGCGACTTGGCG
>JBDTEE010000182.1:0-10926 GCA_039922645.1 Solirubrobacteraceae bacterium
CGAAAGCTCCTCCCAGCGCTGTACAACCTAGCTCACGACGGGCAACTGCCGGAGCGCTTCGACATGGTCGGAATGGGCCGGCGCGACCAGCAGCACGAGGACTTCCGCGCCGCGGCGCTGGACTCGATCCTGCGCTACTCGCGCCGCAAGCCGGATTCCAACGTGCTCGAGGGGCTAGTGGACAACATGCGCTACGTCCAGGGCTCGTTCGACGACGATGAGGTCTACACCCAGCTGGTCCAGACCCTCAAGGAGTTCGACGAGCAGGCCGGGCGCCGTCTAAACCGTGTCTTCTACCTGTCCACGGCGCCCGAGTTCTTTCCCCTGATCGCCCAGAAGCTGGGCGAGTTTGGCCTCGCCCGCGACGACGAGGTCGAGGTGCGAATCGTCATCGAGAAGCCATTCGGCTACGACCTAGCCTCGGCTCGCAAGCTGAACGCCGAGCTGCTCGAGGTCCTCGACGAGCCGCAGATCTTCCGCATCGATCACTACCTGGGCAAGGAGACGGTCCAGAACCTCCTGGCCCTGCGTTTCGCCAACGCACTGTTCGAGCCGGTCTGGAACCGCAACTACATCGACCACGTGCAGATCACCGCGGGCGAGGACATCGGGATCGGCGGTCGGGCCGGCTACTACGAGGGTGCCGGCGCGCTTCGTGACCTGGTTCAGAACCACATGCTCCAGTTGCTCGCTCTGCTGGCCATGGAGCCACCCACTGCCTTTGACGCTGACCGCCTGCGCGACGAGAAGCTCAAGGTCCTTGAGGCGATTGTGCCCCCACCGATAGACCAGGTGCCTCAGATGGCGATCCGAGCCCAATACGGACCCGGCGTGGTCGGCGGCGAGAAAGTACCCGGCTACCTGGAGGAGCCTGGTGTGGCCTCTGACTCGCGCACCCCGACCTACGCGGCGTTGTGCCTCCACGTGTCCAACTGGCGCTGGGCCGGGGTTCCCTTCTACCTGCGGACGGGCAAGCGACTGGCCCGCAAGCTGACCGAGATCGCCGTGATCCTCAAGCCCGTACCTCACATCGCCCTTCAGAGCTCGGGCTCCGTCGGCATCCAGGCCAACCAGATCGTTTTCACCCTGCAGCCCGACGAAGGAGTCTCGGTCTCCATCGGGGCCAAGATTCCCGGCCCCCGGATGCGCATCCGTCCGGTGAACATGGAGTTCCGCTACGGAACCTCGTTCCTGTCCGAGTCACCGGAGGCCTATGAACGGCTGATCCTCGACGCGATGCGCGGTGACGCGACCCTATTCACCCGCAATGACGAGATCGAGGCCCTGTGGGGGATCATCGATCCGATCCTCACCGCCTGGGAGCAGGAGACGGATTCGCCGGTCCCCGAGTCTTCGGCCGGGACTGCCGGACCGGCGGAAGCCGATGGTCTTCTCACCGATGGCCGGAGGTGGCGGCGCCTGTGAGCGTCGACGTCTGGTCTGAGCAGGACACCGATCCCGACGCGATCGAGGCTGCGCTGCGCGACCTGTTGCGCCGCCGCCACGCGGAGAACGAGGCCCTGGTGCCGGCTCGTGTCCTGAACCTGGTCGTGATCGTCGATGGTGAATGGAAGGGTGAAGTAGCCAACCGCCTGGAGCGGGTTGGTCGCTACCAGGCCTCCCGCACCGTGCTCTGTGCGGTCGAGGAGGGGCGCACGACCCTCGACGCCGTGGCCACGGTCAGCTACGAGGAACCGGGCTCCGGCAGCGTCGGGGTGGTGCGCGAGCAGATCGAGATCGATCTCGGACCCATGCATCTGGAGGGGCTGCAGACCGTGGTCGATCCCATCCTCATCTCCGAGATGCCGACGATCGTCTGGTCGCCCCATGGCTACGTGGAGGCCGTGGAGGGTCTGCTGCCGGTCATCGACGTGGTCCTGCTCGACTCCGACGATCTGCCCGACCCGGCCGCGGCCTTCCAGCGCGCCGCATCTTGCTGCGGCACCGTTTACGTGGTCGACCTGGCTTGGTTGCGCACCACCCCCTGGCGCGAGCGACTGGCGGCCAGCTTCGACCTGCGCGAGCGCCTGCCAGCCCTGCGACAGGTGTCTGAACTTGAGATTCGACACGAGGAGAACTCCACCGCCAGCGGCCTTCTGCTCACCGGCTGGCTGGCCTCCCGACTTCACTGGCAGTACGAGCCCCTCTCCGCTGCCTCGGGCAATGTGCTCGGCGGATGGGTCGAGCGGGCCGACGGGGGCGTCGATGTGCGCCTGCGCACCGTTGCGCAGAACGCCCCCGGGTTGGACGGGGTGACCGTAACCTGCGAGCCCGGATTGTCGTTGTCGCTGTCCCGCGGTGAGGGAGGTCTGGACGCCGAGGAGATCACTCCCGACGGAGTCAAGCGGACCTGGAAGATCCTCGGTGCTTCACGCGGGGAGGGCGGGATCCTCGGAGAGGGCGTCCGCCAGGCGCTGCTCCGCGATCCCACCTATCCGGCGGCGTTGTCGGCAGCGCGGGAGCTCTGGCCAGGGTGAGCATTGACGTGGAGGTATTGGAGGACCCGGCGCGAGCCTGCGCGGCCCTGATGGTGGGCGCGGCCCTGGGGGGCGGCCACATTGTCTTGGCCGGTGGTTCGACGCCCAAGGGGGCCTACGAGGACTTTGTCGACGCGGTCCGCGCGGTCGGCCTCGATGTCTCCCGGACCACGTTCTGGCTCGGCGACGAGCGCTGCGTGGAGCCTGACGACGAGCGGGCCAATTACCGCATGATCAAGGAGTCGCTGCTCGACCCGCTGGGTTCGCCGACCATGATCAGGATCAAGGGTGAGCTCGGCCAGGACGCCGCCGCGGACGATTACGAGCGACAGCTGCGGGACGCCGGACCACCCGAGTTCGATCTCGTCCTGCTCGGCATCGGCCCGGACGGGCACACGGCGTCGCTCTTCCCCGACCAGGAGTCGTTGTCGGTCACCGATCGGCTGGCCGTCGGCGTGCCCGACGCCGGTCTTGAGCCCTTTGTTCCCCGGGTCACCCTGACCCTCCCCGCCTTGACCGCTGCCCGACAGATCGTGGTGCTGGCCTCCGGCGAGTCCAAGGCCGACGCGGTGGCTCGTTCCTTCGGTCGCGGCGCGCGCCCCGATCCGCACGTGCCCTGTTCCATCCTGGCCGCGGAGGCCGATCAGCTGACCCTGCTAGCCGACGCGGCCGCCGCACGAGGACTGCTGGAATGAGCGAGGTCATCGGCGTCGACCTCGGCGGCACGAAGGTGGCTCTGGCCAGGCTGGCCGGGGGTGAACTGCTCGAATCGGTTCTCGAGCCGACGGCCGACGCAGACTCCGACGCGGTCGTCGAGCAGCTGGCCGAGATGATCGAGAAGGCCCGCGGAGACGACTTGCGGGGCGTCGGCATCGGCGTGCCTTCGGTGGTTGAGTTTGCCACTGGGCGCGTGGTCTCCTCGGCCAACATCCCGCTGGCCGATGTCCCGCTGCGCGACGTGCTCGGCGAGCGGATCGGCGTCCCCGTGTTCGTGGACAACGACGCCACGGTGGCCGCGCTGGCCGAGGCTCATGACGAACAGCTGCGCATGGTCGCGCGTGACCTGGTCATGATCACCGTGGGGACCGGGGTGGGCGGAGGTCTGGTGCTCGGCGGCCGCATCTACCGCGGCGCTACCGGCGGTGCTGGTGAGCTCGGCCACACCCTGGTAGGAATGCGCATGGAGGGCCACATTCCCGCCCCGACGAAGTTCCCGCAACCCGGTTCGCTCGAGCATGCCGCGGCCGGGCACGCCCTTGATCAACTGGCCATGGAGTGCGCGCAGGAGTATCCGGACTCCGCGCTCGGCAAGGCCCTGGCCTCCGGAGCGAAGGTGACGGGAGCGCTCGCCGCTGACGCGGCCCGCGCGGGAGATGAGATCGCCGCCAACACTGTCGAGATGTGGGGCGAAAGACTGGGGCTCGGGATCGCCAACGTGATCAACACCTTTGATCCCGAGGAGGTAGTGATCGGCGGCGGGGCCGCCCGCGCCGGTGAGCTCCTGCTCGAGCCCGCCCGGCGCATCGCCGCCGGCTACGTGCTCCCGGGTCTCGGCTCGCGCACCCGGATCCGCCTGGCCCGCCACGGGGTGCGTGCCGGAGTGCTGGGTGCGGCGCTGCTCGCCCTGCACGAGCTGTCTGATCCAGGTCAACCGCCCGCCACCCATGACCTGACCACGTCCTCAGAGGTTCGCCCATGATCGTCGCGTGCGGATTTGACCATGCCGGCTTCGTGCTGCGAGCCCGGCTCTTGCCCCTGATCGTCGCCGACGGCCACGAGGTGCTGGACCTGGGCACGAATTCTCCGGAGCCTATCGACTACCCCGACAAGGCCCTCGAGGTCGGGCATGCCGTGGTCTCGGGTCGGGCCGAGAGGGGGATCATCGTCTGCGGTTCCGGGGCCGGCGTATCCGTGGCCGCCGGCAAGATCCGCGGCGTCCGGGCGGCCACCATCCACGACACCTACACCGCCCACCAGGCCGTCGAGCACGACGGTGTCAATGTGCTCTGCCTCGGCGGACGGGTGGTAGGAGTGGAGGTGGCGGCGGAGATTGTGACCGCGTTCCTGCGCGCTCAACTCTCGGGCGAGGAACGCCATATCCGCCGCCGGGCCGAGGTGCAGGAGATCGAGCGCACCGGGGGCGACATAGAGCCTCCGATACACGTTGGCTGAACGAGCCTTCATCGTCCGTCACGGCGAGACGGAGTGGAGCGCCAGGAGCCAGCACACCTCGCACACCGACCTGTCCTTGACCGAGGCTGGGCGGAAGGCCGCCACCGCGCTCCGATCGCGCCTGGCCAGTGAGAGTTTCGAACTCGTACTCTGCAGTCCGATGCGCCGGGCCCGGGAGACCTGCGAGCTGGCCGGCTTCTCCGATGTCGCCGAACTCTGTCGCGACCTGGTCGAGTGGGATTACGGTCGCTACGAGGGCCTCACCACGCCGCAGATCCATGAGCAGGACCCCGACTGGAACCTGTGGCGAGACGGCTGTCCCGACGGCGAGTCCCCGGAAGATGTGGGGGCCCGGGTGGACCGGGTGCACAGCCGTCTGGCCGCCGTTGACGGGGTTGCCCTGTGCTTCGCCCACGGGCATGTGCTGCGTGTCCTCACCGCGCGCTGGCTGGAGATGGAGGTCAGCGCCGGAGCGCGGTTCAAGCTGGCCGCAGCGGGGGTCGGAGTGCTCGGATACGAGCGCGCGACCCGAGTGCTCGACAGCTGGAGCGTCTAGCACTTTTCCCGCGGGTCACGGGTGACAAACGTCACGGCTGATTTGCGTCGTGCACCACTTACGCCGGGCGGTTGCCGGACGTACGCTGCTTGGCATGACTACACCCGAGGCAAATCACGAAGGGTTCGCAGTCGAGGTTCGCGATCTACGCAAGGCCTACGCCGAGGTGGAGGCCGTGCGAGGGGTGAGCTTCGAGGTCCGACGAGGCGAGGTGTTCTGTCTGCTCGGTCCTAACGGGGCGGGCAAGACGACGACAGTCGAGATCCTCGAGGGTTACCGGACGCGGACCGGGGGGGACGCCCGCGTGCTCGGCCTCGATCCCGCCTCCGGTGCTCGCGAGCTGCGCGAGCAGGTGGGCATCGTGCTGCAGCAGTGCGGGGTGCAGCCTGAGCTGACCGTGGCCGAACTGCTCGAGATGTACGGGCGCTACCACGTACGTCATCGTGCCGTGGACGAGGTGCTGGAGCTCGTCGAGTTGACTGAGAAGCGCGACATCAGGGCCAACCACCTCTCCGGCGGCCAGCGACGTCGGCTCGATCTGGCGCTGGCCCTGGTCGGCGAACCCGAGCTGATCTTCCTGGACGAGCCGACCACCGGCTTCGATCCCGCCGCCCGCCGTCAGGCCTGGTCGACGATCCGCTCGCTGCGCGAGCTGGGCAAGGCGATCTTCCTGACCACCCACTTCATGGACGAGGCCCAATTCCTGGCCGACCGGGTGGCCGTGATGCGCGAGGGCGAAATTATCGCCACCGGCCGGCCCGATGAGCTGGGCGGGCGCGACCTGCGCCCGGCCGAGATCCGCTTCATCCTGCCCGTCGGCTGGTCGCTCCGGGATTTGCCGGAGCTACCGGCGGACGAGCGCTCGATGGAGGACGACCGTGTTCTGGTCCGCACGCGAGACGCGGTCGGCGCCGCCAACGTCCTGACCAGCTGGGCGCTCGAGCGCGGCGTCGACCTCGGACGCTTCTCCGTGACCCAGCCGACGCTCGAGGACATCTACCTCCAGTTGACGGGGTCAAACCCCAAGGAAGCCACGAACCGCCAGGAGGCCTTGGCATGAGCTTTGTTCCGCAGGTCGGCGCACCGGCCCCGGGAGCGCCGGCGCCCGGCCGCGTTCCCCGTTCCACATGGCGGCGTGATCTGGGCCTGGTTGGCTGGCAGGTCCGCTACGAGCAGCGCGCCTACTGGCGCAACCGGGGCCGGGGGATCTTCACTTTCGCCTTCCCGATCATGTTCCTGGTCATCTTCGCCAGCCTGGACAAGGGTCAGACACTCAAGACCCGTGGCGGTATCCCCTACGACGACTTCTTCATCCCGGGCATCCTGGCCTACGGTGTGATCGCCACCACGTTCGTCAACCTCGCCATCTCCACGGCGATCCTTCGTGATGAAGGAGTGCTCAAGCGCATGCAGGGCACGCCGCTGCCTCGCTGGGCCTATATGGCGGCCCGGATCCTGTCCGCATTCCTGATCATGTTGGCCATGACCGTGGTGGTGCTGGGTCTCGGAGCAGGCATCTGGGGTCTCGACTTCCGCCTCGGCGCGCTGCCAGGGCTGATCCTGGTGTTGCTTGTCGGGACGGCCGCGTTCACCACGATCGGGATCGGCATCACGCGCTTCATCCGCACCGCCGAGTCAGGGCCGGTGATCGTCAACCTGGCCATTCTGCCCCTGACTTTCATCTCCAACATCTGGTTCCCCACTGACTCGCTGCCCAGCGCCCTCAAGGACATCGCCAACGTGTTCCCGATCAAGGCACTGGCCAGCGGACTTCAGTACGTGTTCGATCCCCGGGTGAGCGGCGCGGGCATCAACGGTGGTGATCTACGCACCCTGCTCATCTGGACTGCGGTGGGCGTTTGGTTGATGTTCCGCTTCCTGCGTCAGCCCCAGGGCGAGGTGACATGAGCTCGGCCGGTCGGGGTCGGGGTCGCGGTTCGGGTTCGGGTTCGGGTTCGGGTGTCGGCCCGGCCGGGGATGCGCTCCCCGGTTCGGGCCGCGGCTCCATCCTCGGTCCGGATCCTCGCGTGAGGGCCGACCGTGGTAGCTCTATGGGTTGGGTGCAGGGGCGGCCCCGGGGGCGCTTCGGCCTCCCCGCGGCACTGATCTGGCTGGCCTTCATCGTCTTCCCACTGATCGATGCGGTCACGAATAAGGGGGCGGCCGTCGGCCACGTGCTGGCGATCGTCGGGGCCGCCCTGTTCGTTGCCGGCTACGTGTGGCTGGTGCTGCATGCCTTCGGCCCCAGGCAGACGTCGCTCACGCGGGCTGTATGTGTCGGCTTGATCCTGATCGCGATCCTATTGACGCTGCTCGATCGTCCGGGGTGGGGTTTCCTCTTCACCTATTGCGCCGCCTGCACGGCGGTGATCGTTGCGCCGCGTCACAGCTTCCCGGCAGTGGCCACGCTGACCGCGCTGGCGGCTGCGTGTTGTGCCATCGGAGGGGGCGGCGCCGGCGGTGCCTTCGGGTATGGGGCGAGCACGATCGGGATCGGCCTGCTGATGGTGCTGATGCGTGATCTCCGAATCCGCAACGCCGAGCTGCTCGAGGCGCGCGCGGAGCTGGCCCGGTCGGCGGTGGCCCAGGAGCGCGAGCGCTTCGCGCGCGATCTGCATGACCTTCTCGGTCACACACTGTCGGTGATCGCCCTAAAGGCCGAACTGGCCGGCAAGCTCATTCCGGACTCACCGCAGCGGGCGGTCACCGAGGTCGGTGAGGTGGAGACTGTCGCCCGCCAGGCGCTCGGCGAGGTCCGCCTCGCCGTCAGCGGATACCGCCAGCCGACTCTGGACCGGGAGGTGGCCGGAGCCCGCCCGGCTCTGTCGGCGGCTGGCATCGAGGCCGACGTGGTCCGGCCTGCGGTGGTCCTGGATGCCGATGTCGAGGCGGTCCTGGCGTGGGCTGTGCGCGAGGGCGCGACCAACGTGATCCGCCACAGTGGCGCCCGGACATGCATGGTGCGGGTCACGGCCGGGCTGGCCGAGGCGTCGGTTGAGGTGGTCGATGACGGAGGTGGGGGGAGGACCAATGGGACTGCTGACCCCGGCATCATCGGCCTTGAGGCGAGGGCCGGCAACGGCCTGTCCGGTTTGGGCGAGCGGGCCGAGGCTTTACGCGGTCGCGTTGAGGCCGGTGCCCGGGCCGAGGGCGGTTTTCGTTTGGCGGTCAGCGTGCCGGTCTCAGGAGGCGCGGGCGTGGGCGGGGGACCATGACCTCCTCCAGGGTTCGCGTTATCCCGGCTGGGGACCCACGCTCGATTGCGCGCGGCGTGCACGATGCCGGGGGCGTGCACGATGCCTGGGGCGTACGCGTTGCCCGGGGCGTGCCCGATGCCCGGGGCGTGCACGATGCCTTGGACGTGCCGTATCTAAGCGTCGATTTCCGCACGTTTGTTAGCGCACCCCCCTGGAGCCGGGGCCTCCAGCGGTCGGTGATCTTGGGGTTGCAGCGGTGATTCGGGTACTGATCGCCGAGGACCAGGGAATGGTCAGAGGCGCGCTGGCCAGTCTGCTGGCCCTCGAGCCGGATATCGAGGTCGTCGCTCAGGTGGCCCGGGGAGACGAGGTGCTGGCCGCCGTGCGCGAGACGGAGCCCGACGTGGCCCTGCTCGACATTGAGATGCCGGGCGAGACCGGCCTTCAGGCCGCCGAGCGCCTGCGGGCGGAACGGCCCGACACCCGGGTGCTCATTCTCACCACCTTTGGACGGCCCGGCTACCTGCGCCGGGCCATGGAGGGCGGAGCCTCCGGTTTCCTGCTCAAGGACGCTCCGGCGAGCGAGCTCGCCTCGGCCATCCGGCGAGCGATGGCCGGCGAGCGGATTGTCGACCCCGGCCTCGCCGCCGCCGCACTCTCCCAGGGTGAGTGCCCACTCACCCCGCGCGAGCACGAGGTGCTCTCGGCCTCCCGTCAGCACGCCACCGTGTCCGAGTTGGCTGCCGCCCTTTACCTCTCGCCGGGCACGGTGCGCAACCACCTCTCGTCCGTGATGCAGAAGCTCGACGCGCGCAATCGCGGCGAGGCGGTCAAGCGGGCCGAGGAGCAGGGCTGGATCTGACCGAGTCCGTCCATCTGAGCCCCAGCGCGGCGCACGCCTGGCGGAAGATCGCGTGGATGCCCGCCGGGCGGTTGCTAAACGCGTACCGCGGGGCCCTCCAATTGCCCCGGTCGGACGGTGCGGCGAGGGACACCGAGGCGCGCGGAAATCTCACGCGCGAGCAGCCCGCCTTGTCCCATGGCCACCGCAGCCTCAACGGTTTCACGCGCGTACAAGCCCCGGCGCTCCGCTGTCAGTTATGCGGCTGAGAGGACTCGAACCTCCAAGCCCGTAAGGGCACGGCGACCTGAACGCCGCGTGTTTGCCAAATTTCACCACAGCCGCGGAGACGGCAGAACTTAGCAACTTGGGGGGGCATCGAGCCGAACGGGGGCTCTGAGCTGACCCGATCGGAGTCGCCTGAAAGGGGAGCACGAACACATGTTCGCACGCGGTCCGGACGGTTCCGCCGGCCGTGCCGACGAGGCGTCTAGCGCACCCGGATGACCCGCCGCAGCAGGATGCGATGACCCTGGCGAACCACGACTGCGTAGCGGCCAGGTCGTGGGGCGCGACCGTGGACGCGCAGGAGCACCCTTCGCTCGGCGTGGGCCAAGCGGTGCAGGGAGTGGCGCGCCACCACGCGGCGATCGTGATGGAGCTCCGGTCTCCTCACAGGCCAGCGTCGTCGCGTTCATGCCAGCGGCGGCCAACGGAGGCAGCTCGGGGAAGGTGGGCTGATGAGCCTCCATCGCGCCGAGGTCGAGGAAGTCGGTCAGGTTATTGGCGTTCGCGTCCCGGTAGGTCATGGCGGCCAGGTTCCACTTACGCTCCAGGAAGGCCAGGATCGAGGTGTGGTCGTAGACGACGTGGCTGACGTAGTCACGCTTGGCGTACGGGCTGACGACGATCGAGGGGACCCGGAAGCCGTAGCGCGTGTAGCCGTCGTACGTCGATTCGCCGGGCTGGACCACTGGCCCGACGGAGTCCGGCGCCAGGGCGGCCGGCGGCGGAACGTGGTCGTAGTAGCCGCCATGTTCGTCGTAGGTGACGATGAGCATTGTCTGGCGCCAGGCCGGGGAACTGCCCAGCGCGTGCACGGCTTGGGCGAGGAAGGCTTCACCGCGGACGCCCGGCCGGCCGCGTTCCTCGAGCACGGACGGCAGGTTCAACGCTCGGCTACCCTTAGGCCGTGGCTCGGCTCGAATCCCGTTCGCGCCACGTCTTTGGCTGTTACGGGTAGGCCTTCAGCGGCCATAAAATACCTGGTGATCGCCACCTCGCCGCTATCGTCTAGGGGACTAGGACGCCGCCCTCTCACGGCGGAAACCCGGGTTCGAATCCCGGTAGCGGTACTTCAGAACCCCCGTGTTGACGGGGGTTTCGTCGTTCTGGGGGTCGTGCGCCACAGTCTGCGCCACAGTCGGTATCGGCTTAGGAGGGTTTAGGTAGGCGTCGAGGCGCTCGCGGGCCTGCTCTTCGCCACCCGGGACGAGGTGTCCGTAGCGGTTCCACGTCTGCCGCACATCGCCGTGTCCGGCCCACGTCGAGATCTGCTTCCAGTCGAGCCCGGCGGCGATGAAGTAGGAGATCGCGCAGTGGCGCGCCTCGTGAGGCGTGATCGGCTCGAGACCCGCGGCTTTCCATGCCTTGTTCGCCCGAGCGCGGATCGTTGAGGCGAAG
>JBDTEE010000183.1:0-16570 GCA_039922645.1 Solirubrobacteraceae bacterium
GTCCCCACAACGGCCTGCTCCATCCGCTCGGAGCGGATCGCTGACTTGCCCCCCTGCTCGTGTCCGGTGATGAGGTCCGAGACGGCGAGCAGATACGGATAGCCGGGCGGGAAGTACGCGGTGGGGCCCCGGGAGTTGCCCGCTCCGGTCCGGGGGCCGCTGCCCGTGTGATAGTCGCCGTAGGTGGCCATCATGCTGCCCAGGCGGTTGTAGGTGCCCGCGTCGTTGAGCGGGTGGTAGGGCGTCGTCTCGATGTAGGCGACGCGGATGGCCAGCGCGGCCAGGAGCACCACGGCCACGATCGCGATCCGGGGCGCACGCGTGCTCGTCACGGGCGGCGGAGCTTAGCTGCGGGCGCTGGGCCGGGGGCTAGTGGCCCGGTCTAGTGGATCCCGACGATCCCGGCACAGACCCAGTTCGAGGCGCCGGCGCCGCCGTTCCAAATTCGCGTAGCGACCGCGTCCTGCTCGCCCTTACCGGCCAGGTAGGCGGCCGGGCCCGATCCGCCGAACAGCCTCCAGGTGGCGGGCATGATCTGGTAGTAGCCCGAGGCTCCAGCGCTGTTGGGCGGGAGGTTCTGTCCCCCCGACTCGCAGAGGACGATCGGGTAGGGAATCGCCCAGCCGCCGGAGGGTGCGGCCGATACCGGGGCGCCCGACAGCGGCCCTGACGGGGAGCTGCTCGGTGAGCTGGACGGGACCGATGGCGTGGCCGCCGCCGCTCGGGCCGCCGCGGCCTGAGCCGCCGCTGCGCGTGCGGCCGCCGCGCGCTGGGCGGCCTGGACGCTGGCGATCTGATTACGCAGACCGCTGGCGCGCGACTGGCTGGCCTGGAGCGAGAGCTGCTGGGCCGAACGGGCCCGGGCCAGAGCCGACTGGCGGGACTGAAGCAGCGCGTTCATGCCCGCCAGAGCCTGTTGGCGCGTCGCCGTGGCGGCGGCCATCTGCTGGTCGCGGGCCTCGTTGACGGCCAGCTGGTTGGCGGCCTGCGTGGCCTGTGCCTTGGCCAGCTTGGTGACGGCGATCATCGCCTGCTGCTGATGCTCGGCGCGGTTGAGGAAGTTGATCTGCTCCAGGAGGGACTTGAACCCGTGCGCCTCGAGTACGACCGAAACCAGATCCGGGTGGTCGCCTTCGTAGCTTGAGAGCAGCTGGCGAGAGAGGAGCATCCGGGCGCGATCAAGGCGCTTGCGCAGCACGAGCAGGTGGGCGCGCTCACGCTGGAGGGCAGCCGCAGTCTTGGCCAGCTGAGCCCGATCGGCGACCAGGGTCTCGCGGACCGCGGCCTCGCGGCTCTGGACCAGAGAGATCTGACCGGAAAGGGAGCCGATGAGGTTCGAGAGCGAGGCCACACTTGAGCTCAGGTGCTGCTGGCGGGCCTGCTCGGCCCCGAGCTGCGAGTTCAGAGCGCCCAGGCTGGGCGTGGCCGCTGAGGCCGGTGTCTGACGGCCCGCCGCGGTCAGGACGACCGAGACTGTCGTCGCGGCAGCGGCGAGCAGGCGTAGGGTGACGGTGCGACGGGGTGCGCTCATTGTTTTGGGGACGGCGGCATCCGCCTACGGGGTTAGCTGACGGGCTCGCGCGATTTGCGCTACGCCACCATCAGGTGGCGATTCGCCCCGGAGAAACCTTGGGTCCCTCGCTTGCCCAGTATTTCCGGGCAATTCGGCGGTCGCGGGACCTTATCAGGATCCTACGAGCAGGCGTGGGGTCGATCTGCGACCGAGCGGGCGTTACACGGGCCTATGCTGCTCCCTGTGGTGGCCGCGGGTATCGACTCTGACCGTTCGCAGCTCATCCTGGAGCGGATCCGCCGGGTGCCGGAGGGCTTTGTGCGCACCTACGGCGATGTCTCTCCGGGTGCTCCCCGGGTGGCCGGGGCGGTGCTGAGCGCCTGCGAGGACCCGAGCGTCCCCTGGCACCGGGTCGTCCGCGCCGACGGCTCCCTGACCCAGGGGCGGCGTCAGCGTCGGTTGCTCGACCGTGAGGGGGTTCCGTTCCGGGGCGAGCGGGTCGAGATGCGGGTCGCCCGCCTGCCCGAGGACGCGTTCTGATGTGGATCCAGCGCGAGATCGTGCTCGCCGCGCGCCCGCGTGGCTTTCACCTCATCACTTCTGACGTGCTCGCCGAGCTGCCCGAGCTGAGCCAGCTCCGCGTCGGCCTGCTCCACCTGCTCATCCGGCATACCTCCGCCTCGCTGGCTCTGAACGAGAACGCCTCGCCCGACGTGCGCCGCGACTTCGAGACATGGTTCAACCAGGCGGTTCCCGAGGGCGCGCGTCACTGGACGCACACGCTCGAGGGTGATGACGACATGCCTGCCCACATCAAGGCTTCGCTGCTCGGACCGACCCTGACCCTGCCGGTGTCCAACGGTCGCCTGGCGCTGGGAACCTGGCAGGGGATCTACCTCGGTGAGCATCGAGACCGCGGCGGATCGCGATCGCTCCTCGCCACCGCGTGGGGCGAGAACTAGCGCCGCGTTCGCCTGGGGCTAGCGGCCCTTCCAGACCGCCGGGCGCTTCTCGGCAAAGGCTGTCGCGCCCTCGCGGGCGTCCTCGGATCCGAGAACCGGCCCGGAGATCTCGCCCTGGCGCTCGAAGAACTCTGACTCGGGCCAGTCGGCGGCCTCGTTCATGATCCGTTTGCTGGCCGCAAGGGCGAGCGGGCCGTTCTGGGCCACCGTCTCGGCCAGCTCCAGGGCCGTGGCCAGGGCCTGCCCCGGCTCGGCCAGTCGGTTGACCAGGCCCAGCTCGGCCCCGCGCTCGGCGAGGATCGGGTCGCCGGTCAGGGCCAGCTCCATGGCGATGTTGCGGGGCAGGACCTTGGGCAGGCGCAGGAGTCCGCCGGCGGCGGCGACCAGCCCGCGCGTGACCTCGGGGATGCCCAGGCGGGCGCCCTTGGCGGCCACGATCAGATCGCAGGCCAGGGCGACCTCGAGCCCGCCGGCCACGGCGAAGCCCTCCACCGCGGCGATCAGTGGCTTGGCCGAGGCGCGCTCGGCGATGCCGGCAAATCCGCGTCCCTCGACATGCGGCCACTCGCTGGCCACGAAGGCCTTGAGGTCCATGCCCGCGCAGAAGCCCTTGCCGGCCCCGGTGATGACCCCGATCGAAAGTCCCTCGTCCGCGTCGAGCTCGTCCAGGGCAGCCCCGAGACCGGCGGCCAGCGCCGCGTTGACGGCGTTGCGCGCCTCGGGGCGGTTCAGGGTGATGACCAGGACGCGGTCCCGGCGCTCGGTGAGTACGGCGGGTTCGCTCATGCCGCGAACAGTCGCAGGTCCGGCTCGCGCTCGCCGCGCAGCACGGCCAGATCGACCTCGACGCACTTGATCCCGCGCGCGGTGGCCAGCACGCGTGCCTGGGGTTTGATCAGCTGCGCGGCCAGCACACCGCGGCAGACGGCGAGGGCGGGGTCGAGCTTGATCCGCTCCAGGTAGCGGGTGAGCTGCTCCACCGCATCGATGCCAGCGATCCGCTTGATCTCCACCGCCACCCAGCCCGCTCCGTCCGCGGACCGGCACATGAGGTCGACGGGACCGATGTCGGTCGGCCATTCCCGGCGGACCAGGGTCAGCCCCTCCCCACACCATTCGGGCTGCTCGGCCAGCAGCTCCTGGAGATGGGCCTCGACGCCGTCCTTGGCCAGGGCGACCTCGCCGTCCGGCGAGCCCATCTCGTGCGTGACATCGGAAAGGACCTCGGCCAGGGTGATCTCCAAGCGCTCCTCGGACGCGCCGCTTCCCTTGCGGACCACCAGGGTCCCGTCCGACTCTTCGATGATCGTCGGCGGCGTCATCCAGTTCAGCGGCTTGACGCTCTGGCTGCCGTGGTCGGAGAAGACCATGAACGTGCCGTCGGCCTTGAGCATGAGTAGTCGCGTGGCCTCCCCGAGGTGGGTGCTCAGACGGCCGGAGTAGCTGACCTCGCAGCGGGCGACGATGAGGCGCATGGCCGACAGCCTAATGATGGGACCGGCATATCGGCCGCCTATCATCAGAAGCCATGCGTAGCCAGTTGCGACCGCTGTTTGACCGCATTGTCATCAAGGAGCTCGACCCCGATCGGGTTCGTCGCTCCGGCCTGGTGGTTCCCGCTGGTTCCGATGAGCCGCCGCCCCAGCAGGGCATCGTGCTGGCCGTTGGCCCCGGCCTGGACTGGTGGGACCACGTCGGCGTGCGGATGCCCGTCAAGGCCGGTGATCACGTCGTCTTCCCCGCCTCGGCCGGAACCTGGGTCGAGGTCGAGGAGGAGCGTCTGCTCGTCTGCCGTGTCGGCGAGCTGCTGGGCATCCTGGAGCAGGCCGCTGACTGCCCGGCGTGCGGCGGCCGGCCGCTGGCCGCCCGTGAGTCCTGCCCGGTGTGCGGGCGCGAGGGCTCGGTCGCGCCCTCCTGAGCAGCGGGTGCGCGTCAGGCGGCGTTGCGCTGCGGCAGCCCTCGCGGAGCGGCGGCCTCGATCCGGGCTAGCAGCTCGTGGACCTCGGGGTCGGGGCTCAGCGACAGAGCGCGCCGGCAGGCGTCCTCACACTCGGCCAGGCGGTGGGTGCGGGCCAGGGCGTGGGCGTAGCTCGACCACGCCGCGGGCGAGTCCGGCTCGAGCACCGTGGCCGCCTCGGCCGCTGATACCTCGGCACCGACATCGCCGGCCAGGTGGTAGGCCAGGGCCAGGTCGAGCAGCCCCTCGACGGAGGGACCGATCAGCCGCGCTCGCTCCAGCGCGGTGATCGCCGCCTGGCGGTCCATCAGCCGGATGCGCAGGCGCCCAAGGCGCTCCCACGCCGAGGCGTCGGCCGGGGCGCGGTCCGCCGCTCGCTGCGCGGCATCGGCGGCCAGGTCGATCGCACCCATGTCCTCGTAGATGCGCGAGGCAAAGCGCTCCGGCGTCGGACGGTCGGTATCAGCGCGGATCCAGTCGCGGACCGTCCGGGCGGCGGCGGGGAGATTTTCGGACTGCCAGAAGGCCACCGTAAGCAGGCGCAGGACAACCGGGTTTTCGGGCTCGGCGTCCCGGGCGTAGACCAGGCGCTGCGCGGCCAGCGCGGCATTGCCCTCAGCCAGCGCGTGCTGGGCGGCGGTCATGAACCGCTGGACCCGGTCGGCGGCCGGATCGGGCTTGGAGAAGTCCACGAACTGCAGCGAGCCGGCCGGCACCGTGCGGATGCCGACGGAGAACATCACCCTCGCCCATTGCTGCACGTCCTCGTCCTCGCCGGAGAAGTAGATCCCGTTGACCGTCCCCACGCCCCACTCGGGGTAGGAGATGCAGCGGGCGTAGCGGTGCACCACCGAGTGGTCGGGGACCCGGGAGCCGAACGGGTCATGCCGGGCCCGGTCCTCGGCGGCCGCCCGGGCGCGCTGCTCCTCCTCGTAGGCCCGGCGGCCGGCCTCGGCGCGGGCCTTGCGGGTGGCGGCGGCTGATGCCTTGACCGCGCTGCGCGTCACCCGGCCGCCCCGGAAGGTCTCGGCCAGGTGCTCGAGCTCGTCGGCGGCCTCGTTGATGGCCTGCAGGTGGCGCTGGTGCTCATGGCGTCGGCCGGCGGGGGCGATGTCGGGATGCCAGCGCTTGGCCATCCGGCGGCGGGCCAGCTGCACGGCTCGCTGGTCGAACGGCGGCTCGAGCTCGAGTAGGAGCAGTGCCGATTCGACGTCGAGGATGCGAGGCATGACCACTGAAGGCTAGCGAGGGAAGCGCTAATTGGTGCACGCCTGCCCGAACCCGCGGGCGGCGTAGCGCTAGAGCGCCGTGGCGAGCCAAACAGCAACAAATGTGTGCCAATTCGAGCAACTAGGCGAGGGCGCGCCTAGCGTGCCCGGAGATGCCCTCCGGCCGCTCGATCGCCCCGTCGCTGCGCAGCCTCCTGGCCTTGGCGGCGGCCGTCGCCGGGCTGCTCGGGACCAGCCTGGCCGCGGCACTTCTCGCCGTCCTGCTCGTGGTCGTCCATTCCGCTCCCCCATGTGGTTCGGGGACCCCCGGGGGAGGGGTGGGCGCGATCGTGCTGGGACCGGCCGGTCCCGGGCAGCGCGTGGGGGCCAGCGAGTACGGCGGTCCCGGGGACCCGTCGAGCGGCGCCGTTGGTGCTTCCGGGGCAAACCTGCTCGCCCACCCCGACAGCTATGCCGAGCTGGGCGGGACGACCTTCCAGACCGCCACCGCGATGGGCGGACTGGCCTACATGACGCCGCTGCGGATCACCTGGGGAGTCCACTCGGCGATCGCCTACAAGCGCGATTTCGGACTCGGCGGCGGACCGGTCGCCGGGCTGCCCCGGGTCATTGATCTGTGGTGGCGGCTGGCCGGGGCGCTGCGCATTCCCTACGAGCGCGGACTCTGGTCCGGCGGGGTCACCGTGGCCCGGGCCCCCGCCGGGGGGGCGGGGAATCTGCTTGGTCAATCGGTGTCGGCGAGCCTGCCATCGTCAAGCTCGGCAACCGCTGCGGCGCAGGCCTGCCCAAACCTCCTCCCGGTGGGGCTCGCCCTTACTCCGGGTCCACGCGCACAGCTGCTCCCCGGCGACCAGGCCGCGGCCCCCGCCGGCGCGCCCGCGGTGGTCCAGGGGATGCTCGCCGCCGGCAACCAGATTGCCGGACGTCCATATCTGTACGGCGCGGCCCACGGCCTGCCCCTAGATCAGGTGGCGTCGGCCTATGACTGCTCAAGCAGCGTGGCCCACCTGCTCTACGGCGGTGGCCTGGAGCCGGTGAACGCGGATCCCACCTCGGGCGCGCTTGAGTCCTTCGGGCAACCGGGCCCTGGCCGCTGGATCACCATCTACGCCAGCGCGGCACACGTGTTCATGTACGTCGCGGGGCTGCGGTGGGACACCTGGAACGCCGCCGGACCCCAGGACGGCAGCACGGGGATCGGCTGGCATCCGCTTGTCCGCAGCTCGGCTGGGTTCGTGGCCCGTCATCCGGTGGGGCTGTGATTCCGACCGCGGTCATCCTCCTCGCTCTAACAGTGGCCGGCTGCGCGCCACTGAGCGGCGGCGCTCCACAGGGCTCGAGCACAGGCGCACCGCTGGCCCAGGCCGAGCGCACCCACGAGTACCCGGCGGCCGCGGGGCAACCCGCCGGCCAAGCCGCACCCGCCGGCCAAGCCGCACCCGCTGACCAAGCCGCACCCGCCGGCGCCCGGGATCCGATCGCGGCTGTCCGGGCCTTCGCCGACGCCTACATCAACTGGACGGCGGCCACCGTGACCGCTCGGCTGCGCAGCCTGGCTGCACTCAGTGTTGGTCAGGCCCGCGCCGCGATGACCCTGGCCGCCAGCCAGACCGCCACCGACTACGAGCTCCGGCGCGGCGGGGTGGCCAACCACGGCACGGTGGAAGCCGTGGCGCCGCTCAGCGGTCAGCCGCACCGCTACGTCGTGGTCACCCGCGAGCTCACCACGGCGACCGCTACCGCCGCCTACCGGGGACTGCGCCCCGCCTGGCACGTGAGCCTGGCCACCGCCACCCGGATCGGCGCCCAGGGCTGGGTGCTCAGCGGCTGGCAGCCCGAGAACTAGTGGGTGATCACGTTCAGCACGACCGCGACCCCGAAGCAGGCCAGGGCGCCCACCCGAAGCAGGTAACCGGTGAGCGGTCTCTGGCGATGGGTGACCATCCCGGCGATGGCGAAACCGAGACAGACCACCGCCCCGCTGGCGAACAGAACGGAGACGACACGAAGGGCCGTGCTCATGGGTTTGGCTCTCCCCGCCGGGCCGCAACGGCTGCTTGGGCCGCCTCGAGCCGGTCCGGATACGTAACCTGCGTGGCCATTTGACGAACATGGTCCCGCAGGGTGCAGCCACCAAGGCTCACTGGACCCCACCCGCCACGACATCCGCAAGGGAAGACATCACCTATGAACGCCGCTGAGAACGAGTTCCTCTTCACCTCGGAGTCGGTGACCGAGGGTCACCCCGACAAGATCGCCGATCAGATCTCCGACGGTGTGCTGGACGCGGTCCTGCGCGATGATCCCAACGGACGGGTGGCCTGCGAGACGCTGGTCAACACCGGCCTGGTCGTTGTCTCCGGGGAGATCACCACCGAGACCTACGTTGACATCCAGGAGATCGCCCGCAGCACGATCGAGCGGATCGGCTACACCGATGCCGCGTTCGGGTTCGATTGCAAGACCTGCGCGGTGATCAACGCGATCGACAAGCAGTCCCCCGATATTGCCCAGGGTGTGGACAGCGCCTATGAGCGGCGCAGCGACCCCAGCGACAACGATGAGCTCGACGTCGCCGGGGCGGGCGACCAGGGCATGATGTTCGGCTACGCCAGCCGCGAGACGCCGGAACTGATGCCGCTGCCCATCCACCTCGCTCACCGGCTGGCGAAGCGACTGGCCGAGGTGCGCAAAGACGGGACGCTGCCCTACCTGCGGCCCGACGGCAAGACTCAGGTGAGCGTCCGCTATGTCGGCGGCCTGCCCGTCTCCGTGGAGAAGCTGCTCATCTCCAGCCAGCACGCCGAGGGAGCCGAGGTCTCGATCAAGAACGACCTGTGGGAGCACGTGGTCGGTCCCGTGATCCCGGATGACCTGTACAGCCCCCGGGAGCTCGAGCGCAGCTTCCTGGTCAACCCCACCGGCCGCTTTGTCATCGGCGGCCCGATGGGCGACTGCGGGCTGACCGGCCGCAAGATTATCGTTGACACCTACGGGGGCATGGCCCGCCACGGAGGCGGCGCCTTCAGCGGCAAGGATCCCTCCAAGGTCGATCGCTCCGCCGCCTACGCCGCCCGATACGTGGCCAAGAACGTCGTCGCCGCCGGGCTGGCCGACCGGGCTGAGGTACAGGTTGCCTACGCGATCGGGGTCGCCCACCCGGTCTCGGTCATGGTCGAGACCTTCGGGACAGAGAAGATCAGCCGCTCGCGGATCCTCGAGCTCATCTCCGAGTACTTCGATCTGCGCCCCGGAGCGTTCCGCGACTACCTGCGGTTGCATCGCCCGATCTACCAGCAGACCGCCGCCTACGGCCACTTCGGCCGCGAGGAGGAGGACTTCACCTGGGAGCGGACTGACAAGGCGGAGGCGCTGAAAGCGGCCGCCGGCCTCTGAAGCGGAGAGCGCTCCGGGTCCGCGGGCCCCGGAGCCTCCTATCCTCAGCGGTCGTGTCTGCTCAGTACATCTTCACCACCCATAAGCTCTCCCGCCGCTACCCGCCGGACAAAGCGGTCCTCACGGACATTTCGCTGTCCTTCTATCCGGGGGCCAAGATTGGCGTGCTCGGCTACAACGGCGCTGGCAAATCGACGCTGCTGCGGATCATGGCGGGCGTCGATACCGAGTTCGACGGCCAGGCTCAACTGGGGACCAACGCGACCGTCGGGATGCTCTCGCAGGAGCCCGAGCTCGATCCCGCCAAGGACGTCCGCGGTAACGTCGAGGACGGCGTGTCCGAGATCCGCGCGCTGCTCGATCGTTTCAACGAGCTGTCGATGAATTACTCCGATGAGACCGCGGACGAGTTCTCGCGGGTGCAGGAGCAGATCGACGCCGTTGACGGATGGAACCTCGATACGACGCTCGAGTACGCGATGGACGCCCTGCGCTGCCCGCCGGCGGATGCCGACGTGAGCAAGCTCTCGGGCGGCGAGCGCCGCCGGGTGGCGATGTGCCGGCTGCTCCTACGCCAGCCCGATCTGTTGCTGCTCGACGAGCCGACCAACCACCTGGACGCCGAATCGGTTGCCTGGCTCGAGCAGCACCTGCAGGACTACAAGGGCACTGTCGTGGCCATCACCCACGATCGCTACTTCCTGGACAACGTCGCCGGCTGGATCCTGGAGCTCGACCGCGGCCGCGGCATCCCGTACCAGGGCAACTACTCCGGGTGGCTCGAGCAGAAGCAGACCCGCCTCAGGCAGGAGGAACGTCAGGAATCCAGCCGTCAGCGCACGATCCAGCAGGAACTTGAATGGGTGCGCATGAACGCCTCGGCGCGACGCGGGAAGCCCAAGGCGCGCCTGAACGCCTACGAGGCGCTGCTGGCTGAGGACCGCAACGTCAAGCTCGATCAGGTGCAGATCCACATTCCGGCCGGCCCCCGCCTGGGCGATCTGGTCCTCCAGGCCGACGGCCTGCGCAAGGCCTACGGCGACCGCCTGCTGATCGATGACCTGAACTTCAACCTGCCGCGCGGGGGGATCGTCGGCGTGATCGGCCCCAACGGAGCCGGCAAGACCACGCTGCTGCGCATGATCACCGGCGAGGAGACTCCCGACGGAGGCAGCTTGCGGACGGGCGAGACGGTCAAGCTGGCCTACGTCGACCAGTCCCGTGATGCTCTGGATCCCGAGAAGAACGTCTGGGAGGAGATCTCCGGCGGCCTGGACGAGATCACGCTCGGGGAGCGCTCGGTGGCCAGCCGGGCCTACGTCGCCGGCTTCAACTTCAAGGGCACAGACCAGCAGAAGAAGGTGGCCAAGCTCTCAGGCGGTGAGCGCAACCGCCTGCACCTGGCCAAGCTGCTGCGCAGCGGCGGCAACCTGCTCCTGCTCGATGAGCCGACCAACGATTTGGACACCGACACCCTGCGCGCGCTGGAGGAGGCCCTGCTCTCCTTCGCCGGCTGCGCGGTGGTTGTCTCCCACGATCGGTGGTTCCTAGACCGGATCGCCACCCATGTGCTGGCCTTCGAGGGCGACTCCCAGGTCCGGTGGTTTGAGGGCAACTTCGAGGCCTACGAGAGCTTCCGGCACGAGCAGCTAGGCGCCGAGGCCGATCGTCCCCACCGCATCAGCTACAGGAAGCTCGTCCGTAATTAGGCTACGCCCGTGACCTCCGTTCTCATCACGGGATGCTCCTCGGGCATCGGCCACGCCACGGCCGAGCTTCTTCAAGCCCACGGCCACGACGTCTACGCCACCGCTCGCCGGCCCGAGACCATCGCTGACCTGGCCGAGCGCGGCTGCCGCACGCTGGCCCTCGACGTCACCGACGAGGAGTCGATGAGCGCCGCTGTGACCGAGGTCAACCAGGCGACGGGCGGCATCGATGTGCTGATCAACAACGCCGGCTACAGCCAGTCCGGCGCCGTCGAATCGGTCCCCCGGCAAGACGTGCGGAGGCAGTTCGAGACCAATGTCTTCGGGCTGCTTCGGATGTGCCAGCTCGTGCTTCCCGGCATGCGCGAGCGCGGTCAGGGCAAGATCGTCAACATCGGCTCGATGGGTGGGCGTCTGACCTTCCCCGGCGGAGGTATCTACCACGCGACCAAGTACGCGCTCGAGGCGATCAGCGACGCGATGCGCTTCGAGGTGCGGGGCTTCGGCGTCGACGTCATCCTGATCGAACCCGGCCTCATCACCACCGGTTTCGGCGAGGTCGCCTCCGGTTCGGTTGACCGGGCCGCGCAGGGCACCGATGACCCTTACGCCTCGTTTAACCGTCACGTGGCCAAGATCACCGCCGCCGCCTACGAGGGCCCGATGGTCAAGCTCGGGGGCGGCCCCGAGAAGGTGGCCGAGACAATCGCCAAGGCCATCGCCGCTCGCCGCCCCAAGGCGCGCTACCCGGTCACCCCCAGCGCCCACCTAATGATCGGCCAGCGCCGGATCACGCCGGACCGGGTCTGGGACCTGATGATGCGCGCGCAGTTCCCCACCCCCGAGTAGCCAGCCAGGGGTCATGGCCAGCGGTAGCAACCTGACGGACCCGGTTCGCGCGCTCGAGAAGCGCCCAGCGCCGTTTATGGTCTGCCGAAGTTGGCGGCGGACGGCATCCGCAGCAGCCTAAGGCGTCGCGCGAAGCGCCGCCTCGAGCAGCGGGCGCAGCTGCGCCGCGCCAGCCCCGACGCCATCGGCGTCGGTCAGCTGCTCGGCCGCGTAGGGGCCCGTGGCCACGGCCAGGCAGCGGACCTCGTCGGCCCGGGCGCAGAGGATGTCGCGTGGCGTATCGCCGATGACGATCGTGTCCTGGCGGGGGTGGGCGAGCCCGGCATGGCCGGCCCGCTTGCGAGCGATATGCGGCAGGTCGATGCGGTCCTCGGAGTCCGAGCCAAAGCCGCCCTGACCATGGGGAAAGTGAGCGCCGAGCCCCGCACGACTCAGCTTGAGCCGCGCCACCGGCTCGAAGTTGCCGGTGACCAGGGAGAGGCGTAATCCATCTTCGGCCTCCAGCCACTGCAGGAGCTCGGCCACGCCCGGCAGGACCTTGTCGGCCAACGATGGGGGGCAGAGCTCGGCGTAGATCCGGCAGCAGGCCTCGCGGACGTCGTGGCGGCGCTCATCGATCTTGCACGCCGGGACACCGGCCTCGAGCAGCAGCAGCCGAGCGATCTCCCCGTCGGTTCGTCCGGTGGGGTCGATGTGCAGGCCCAGGCCATCGGGATCGACGCCATGGACCTCGCGCAGCGCGCGGCGCAGGGCCTGGCTGTGCTCGCCGGCCGCTCGGCCGACCAGCGTCCCGTCAACATCGAACAGCAGCAGCAGGCTCAACGCTCGAACGACATGCCCGGCTCGAGACGGCGGGCGAAGGCGGCGATCAGCTTAGCCGCCGCCGCGATGTCACCCAGCGACACGAGCTCGACGGGCGAATGCATGTAGCGAATGGGTACGGAGACGAGTCCGGTCGGGATGCCTCCGCGGCTGATGTTGACAGCGTCAGCATCCGTGCCGGTGGAGCGGCCCAGCGACTCGACGGTGAACTCGAAGCCCTCCTGCTCTGCGGTGTCGTAGAGCAGATCAGTGACCGCGGGATGAAGGGCGGTGCCACGGGCCACGACGGGACCGGAGCCCAAGGGATGCTTGGTGATCGGCCCGAGGTCGACCCCCGGCTGGTCGGTGGCGAAGGTCACGTCGACGACGATCGCCAGGTCAGGTGCCAGGGAGAAGGCGCTGGTGCGCGAGCCGGCAAAGGTGGTCTCCTCCTGAACGACGGCCAGGGCCACCACCTCGCCGGGTGCGCCCCCCGCCTCCGCAACCAGCCGCGCCGCCTCGGCGGCCACGAAGCAGCCGATGCGGTTGTCCAGCGCCCGGGCTATGAGTCGGTCATGGACGATCTCCAGCGGCTCAGCGTCGATCACTCCGACATCGCCGATCCGGACCATGGTGCGCGCGTCATCGCCATCCTCGGCGCCGATGTCGATATGCAGGTCTTTGATCTGAGGCGCCTTCTCGCGGTCGGGGCCCCGGAGCAGATGAATCGGCTTGCGTCCAATCACGCCGGGCACGTCCCCGCTGCGAGTGGCGATCCGCACCCGCTGGCCGACCAGTACCACCGGGTCCCAGCCGCCCACCTCGCCGAAGCGCAGATATCCGTCGTCGTCGATGTGGGAGACGTGCACGCCGATCTCGTCGATGTGGCCGATTACGGCCAGGGTCGGACCGTCGCCCGTGCCCGGGACGCGGGCCATCGAGGAGCCGACATTGTCACCGCGGACCTCCGCCGCCCAGGGCGAGCAGCCCTCACGCCAAGCGCGGGCGGCCCGGCCCTCGTGACCGGAGGGTCCGGGGGCGGTCAGCAGGTTGCGCAACATCTCCGGGACGGACATCGCGAGAACCCTAGTGGGTGGAAGCCACGGGTCGCTCCTCAGCGCAACAGCTCGCGCAGCACGTACTGGAGAATCCCGCCATGCTGGAAGTAGGTCTGCTCCTTGGGCGTGTCGATCCGCACCCTGACCTCGAACTCCTTGTCGTCGGCTTTGACGGTCAGGTTGCGGGGGATCTCGTCGACCTCGGCAATCCCGGTGATCGTGAACTCCTCCTCACCGGTCAGGCCGAGCGACTCGACCGAGTCGCCGTCGGCGAACTGGAGCGGCAGCACGCCCATCCCGACCAGGTTGGAGCGGTGGATGCGCTCGAAGCTCTGGGCGATCACCGCCCGCACGCCGAGCAGCCTGGTGCCCTTCGCTGCCCAGTCGCGCGACGACCCTGAGCCGTACTCCTTGCCCGCGAGCACGATCAGCGGGGTGTGCTGCTCGATGTAGCGCATCGCCGCGTCGTAGATCGACATCTCTTGACCGGAGCCGTCGCCGAGGTACCTGGTCACGCCGCCCTCGGTCCCCGGCGCGAGCTGGTTGCGCAGGCGGATGTTGGCGAACGTGCCACGCATCATCACCTCGTGATTGCCGCGGCGAGATCCATAGGAGTTGAAGTCCTTGGCCTCGACGTGATGCTCGTTGAGGTACTTGGCCGCCGGACCATCGCGTCGGATTGAACCGGCGGGGGAGATGTGGTCGGTGGTCACGCTGTCGCCGAGGATGGCCAGTACCCGCGCCTTCTCGATGTCCTCGAGCGGCTCTGGCTCGCGCGGAAGATCCTCGAAGAACGGCGGCTTGCGCACGTACGTCGAGCGCTCATCCCAGGCGAAGCGCTCGCCAGTCGGAACCTGCAGAGAATTCCAGCGCTCGTCGCCGTCGAAGACCTCGCCGTAGCTCTTGCGGAACATGTCCGACTGCACAGCCTCCTCGACCGTCTGGGCCACCTCCTCAGACCCGGGCCAGATGTCCTTGAGGAAGACGGGCTGGCCATCCTTGTCCTCGCCGAGAGGCTCGTCGTAGAGGTCGATGTCCATCGTCCCGGCCAGGGCGTAGGCCACACACAGTGGCGGTGAGGCCAGGTAGTTCATCTTCACGTCGGGGTTGATACGGCCCTCGAAGTTGCGGTTTCCCGACAACACCGAGACGACCGCCAGGTCCTCGGCTCCGACCACCTCGGAGATCTCCTCGGGCAGCGGACCGCTGTTGCCGATGCAGGTTGTGCACCCATAACCGACCAGGTTGAAGCCGAGCTCATCCAGGTACTCGGTCAGGCCGGCCCGCTCCAGATACTCGGTGACCACCTTGGAACCGGGGGCCAACGAGGTTTTGACCCACGGCTTGACCTTCAGGCCCCTCTGGGCTGCGTTGCGCGCCAGGATGCCTGCGCCGAGCATGACCGACGGGTTCGAGGTGTTCGTGCAGCTGGTGATGGCGGCGATGACCACGTGACCGTGATCCAGCTCGGTCTCGGTCCCGTCGGCCAACGTGACCGGACTCGGAGCTGAGGGCCGGTCGGCCACCTGGACCCCGCTGGTCTCGCCATGAGGGCGATAGTCCTCGCCGTTGCGATGGTGGGTCGAGACCGGGTCCGAGGCCGGGAAGGAGTCGGCCAGCGCCTCGTCCTCCTGGTTGCCCCGGTCGTCGGGCAGCAGGTCCTCCAGGGCCATGCGGAACTCGGCCTTGGCCTCAGTCAGTGACACCCTGTCCTGAGGTCGCTTGGGCCCGGCGATGCTGGGCACGACGGTCGAGAGGTCAAGCTCGATCTTGTCGCTGAACGTCGGCTCCTCCGAGTTCTCGTCATGCCACAGCCCCTGTTCCTTGGCGTAGGCCTCCACGAGCTCGATCAACTCCTTGGGACGGCCGGAGAACTCGAGGTAGCGCAGCGTCTCGGCGTCGATCGGGAAGATCGCGCAGGTCGAGCCGAACTCCGGGGACATGTTGCCGATCGTGGCCCGGTCGGCCAGGGGCAGCTTGGCCAGCCCAGGACCGTAGAACTCGACGAACTTGCCCACCACGCCGCGCTCGCGGAGCTTCTCGGTGACGGTGAGGACAAGATCGGTGGCGGTGGCGCCCTCGACGAGCGCTCCGGTGAGCTCGAAGCCGAGCACCTGGGGGATGAGCATCGACATGGGCTGGCCCAGCATGGCCGCCTCGGCCTCGATGCCGCCCACGCCCCACCCGAGCACGCCCAAGCCGTTGATCATCGTCGTGTGAGAGTCGGTGCCGACCAGCGTGTCCGGGTAGGCCTGGCCGGCCTCGTCGTCCACGAACACCACGCGACCGAGATATTCGAGGTTGACCTGGTGCACGATGCCCGTGTCCGGCGGCACCACGCTGAAGTTGTGGAACGCGCTCTGTCCCCAGCGCAGGAACGCGTAACGCTCCTGGTTGCGCTCGAACTCGAGCTCGGCGTTGCGCTGAAAGGCCGACGCGTTGCCGAAGGCATCCACCTGGACTGAGTGGTCGATGACCAACTCGGCGGGCACGAGCGGATTGATCTTGCTCTCCTCGCCGCCCAGATCGCGCATCGCGTCGCGCATAGCGGCCAGGTCGACGATGGCCGGCACGCCGGTGAAGTCCTGCATGACGACACGCGCCGGGGTGAAGGCGATCTCCTCGCTGGGGTCATCGTTGGCGTTCCAGCTGGCCAGGGCCTCGATGTCCTTGGCGCTGATCGATTCGCCGTCCTCGTTGCGCAGCAGATTCTCGAGCAGGATCTTCAGCGAGAAGGGCAGCCGGGCGACGTCGAACTCGGCCTGGAGGGCATCAAGTCGGTAGATCTCATACGTCCGGTCGCCGACCTTCAGTTCGGCCCGGGCGTCAAAGCTGTTGGCGGACATGTTTCAAACTCCTGGTTTCAGGATGGCTTGCTCTAACTCTAGATCGGTTATGCCCAGCGGAGACTCCGACGGATCGCGACTCGGGACGGCGCTCCTACAACTTCCTCAGTCCCGTCTTCGCAGCGGCTTCATCCTCCTGCCGATTCTTGGAGTAATTCCTAACCCGAGGAGCCCGAGATGACGATGATCACGCGAACCCTGGCCCGGCGTCGCCGTGGTCGCCGTCGGCGCCGTTGCCGCTGCCGGCACC
>JBDTEE010000184.1:0-3733 GCA_039922645.1 Solirubrobacteraceae bacterium
GATAAGTTCCTGCTCGTAGTCCTCGCCCATGCCCTCGAGCAGTTTGCGAGTGGTGAGCGCCTCCTCCTCGTCGACCTTGGAGAGGGCGAAGCCGACGTGGATCAGGACCCAGTCTCCGGGCGTGGCCTCGTCACCGTCAACGGCGAGCAGGCTGACGTTGATGTTGCGCCGGACGCCGGCGACGTCGACCTTGGCGATCTGATTGACCTCGTCGACAATCTCGACGACCTGTCCAGGAATGGCCAGACACATGGTGCTCGTCCTGCTCCTCTCGGCCGAGCGCAACGCTGTTGAGGATCAACCGCATTCGCTCTGCCGGAAGCCGGTATACCACCGCCCGGAGCGACGGTCGAAAGGTGCGTAATTCATGTGACGGTAATCACGATTACCGGATGGTCCGCGAGGTGACGGACCGGTCACCCTCACTTGCGCCAGCGCGTAGACTGGAAATTGCAGGCGCGGTCACGACTTGGGAGAGATCTCGTGGAGCTGGCACGGGCAGGGTTGGGACAGGGAACCTGAACGGCGATCCCCATCGCACCGTCCACCCCCGGTGGGCACCCCGCGAGTCGTCCCAGCGGTCGAGTTCCTTTCACTATCTGCTCGACCTCGACGTCGATCTCGCCGAAGCGCTGGACGGCCGCATGCGCTTGGTGGCGCGTCCGGCCGTGACGGCGTTCACGTTCGAGACCGACGTGGGCGAGATCGAGCTGGATCGGCGGCTGTCAACCCTGTCGCCCGGTCCGGGGCTGCTCATCCTCGAGGGCGTGCTGGCCGTCAACGTCCGCGTCGGCGACCGCATCGCCGCCGAGCTCCTCGGTCCCGGCGACGTGGTCGAGCCCGCGGCCCGCGCCGTGGAGGAACTGCTGGCGTGTGCGGTCGGATGGCGGGCGCTGGTGCCGATGCGCTTTGCTGTGCTTGACGCCCCCTTTGCCGAGCGGGTTCGGCCGTGGCCACAGCTGATGCAGGCGCTCCTGCGCCGCTCTGAACGTCGGACCCGCAACCTCAACGTCCAGCGGGCAATCGCGTGCCAGCCGCGGCTTGACATCCGACTGGCCCTGCTCCTCTGGCACCTGGCCGCGCGCTGGGGCCGGGTTGAGCCGGGCGGGATTCGCCTCCCGCTGCCGCTTACCCACCAACTCCTCGGCCGCCTGGTCGGCGCCGAGCGGCCGTCGGTATCGCACGCTCTGGCCCGGCTCGCCCAGTCCGAGCTGGTCACCGGACACGGCGACGAGTGGCATCTGCACGGCCGGATCGAGGAACAGCTGGCCGGTCTGGTGGAGCTCCCGGGCGGCCGGGTGGAGCAGCTCGCCGATGCGGCCGGAGGCGCAAGCCACTGACGCGGTCCTGACCTGATGCCGATCCGGGTCCTCTTTCGCTGTGACTTCTGCGGGCAACCGCCGGATCCGCTGACCCAGCTTGCGCTCGAGGGTCAGCTCCGCGAGCTCGCCTTCGGCGAGTATCTGGAGGCCGCCCCCGGTGGCTGGCTGGCGTGGCTGGGCGGGGGACCGCTCGGCCCCCGCCGCTACGCCTGCGCCGAGCATCGTGGCGATCTGACCGCGGACCTGCGCGAGCACTACGGGACGATCGCCCCCAACCCGTGGAAGCGCCCGCCTTATCCGACCTCGCGGCGCACGGCCGACACCGAGCGAGCGATCCACAACGGGGGCCTGTCAGCGCTCCCGAAGTGGGGTCTGAGTTGACTGACGAGGATGCTCTCGCCCAGCCCGTCTACGCCCAGGATGGCTACAAGGCGTTTGGCGAGTTCACCTGCGAAGACGTACACGCCCGCGCCGCCGAGCTCAAAGCGGCGACCGGGTGGGGACCAACCGCCCGAGTGGCCTCGGTGGCGCGGGCTTGGTCAGAGCTCGCGCGGGTTATGACCGCTGCGGAAGCGCAGCGGGTCTCAGATCTGGGGCCGGCGGAGGGGGAGCGGTTTGCGCGCCGATTGTGGGTGCTGCCGCCCGGGGGAAGCCTGCTGTAGCCGGGACGTGGTCGAGGACGATCTCGGTGGCCGGAACCGGGTGGCCGATCTCATAGCCCTGGACGACGTCGCAGCCGAGTTCGTGGAGCAGTTCCAGGGTGGCAGCGTCCTCAACCCCCTCGGCGACGATCCGGAGGCCGAGGGCGTGGCCGAGCTCGATCGTCGCGCGGACGAGCTCGGAGTTGCGTGAGCGCCGTCCCCGCGCGAGGGGCCGGATGAAGCGCCGATCGAGCTTGAGCTCGCCGACGGCCAGATCGTTGAGGTAGGCCAGGGAGGTGAAGCCAGCCCCGAAATCGTCGATGGAAACCTGGACTCCGAGCTCGCGCAGGCGGGCGACGGCGTGTCTGGTACGCGCGAACTCCTCGATGATGCTCGTCTCGGTGATCTCGAGCACGAGCGCGTGCGGCGGGCACCGTGTGGCGCGTGAGCAACTCGGCGACCGCATCCGGGAAGCCTGGATCAACCAGATCTCCGGCACTGATGTTGACCGAGACCCGCACGGGGCGACGGGCGGCCCGCCAGAGTGAGCACTGGCCCAGGGCGGAGTTGAGCACCCACTGGGTGAGCTGGGGCATGAGGCCAGCATGCTCGGCCAGCGGCAGGAAGGTGAGGGGTCCGATCAGGCCGTGCTGGGGATGGGGCCAGCGAACCAGGGCCTCGACGGTGGCGACCCGGCGCTGGGCGAGCTCGAGCTGGGGCTGGTAGTGCAGCGCGAGCTCGCCGGCCGTGATCGCCGCGCTGAGCTCCTCGGCCAGGCGCAGCTTGTCTGCGCCGCGATCCAGTGCGCGGTGATAGCGGGCGAAGGGAGCCCCGTCGAGCTTGGCACGGTACATGGCCGCATCGGCGCAGGCCATCAGCCCATCCGGGTCGCTGGCGTCCTCGGGGGCCAGCGCGATCCCGATGCTGGCCCCGATCCCTGCCCGGACCGCCTCGAGCACGAACGGACGCACCAGGCTGGCGCTCAGGCTTCGAGCGATCGCCAGGGCGTCGTCGGACCCGGCACCGATGACCAGAGCGGCGAACTCGTCCCCCCCAACGCGGGCCAGCAGGTCACGGGGACGCAGCGAGGCCTGGAGGCGCCGCCCCACGCGCCCGAGGACCTCATCGCCGACGGGATGACCGAAGGAGTCGTTGACGCGCTTAAAGCCGTTGAGGTCGATGAACAAGAAGGCGAAGGCCGGCCGGTCTTCGGAAGGCTCAGCGAACAGGGCCTCGAGGGCACCGAACAGGCGCCGGCGGTTGGCCAGCCCGGTCAGGTGATCGGTGACCGACTGGTGGTGGCGGCGCCGCGTCTGGGCCCGCAGCTCGCGGACCGAGAGCCAGGTCCGAAGCACGACCAGAACCAGAGTGGCGGTGGCCAGCCCGGTGGCGACCCGATCGATCGGCCGCAGCGAGCTGAGGAACAGAATCCCCAGGCCCGCGCCGGCCGCGAGCCCCGGGAGCACGAAGCCGGGTGGCTTGCGCGGGGCCAGCGGGTCGGCCAGGCCGGGACGCATCCACATGGCCAGCGAGAGCACCAGCGACGACGTCGGCCACGCCACGGCGTCGATGAACGTGCCCAAGTGGGTGCCGCCGATCGATTGATGCAGAAGGTTTGAGGTGTCGCCGAAGACGTTGATCGCGAACCCGGCGGCCAGGAGCATCCAGGGGCCCTTGCGGCGGCCGGACATCACCGCGCTGCCGCCGACCACGAGGAGCAGCAACACCACGTCGCCGACCGGATAGGCCAGGTGGACCGCGACGGCGAGT
>JBDTEE010000185.1:0-25621 GCA_039922645.1 Solirubrobacteraceae bacterium
GACGCCGGTGCTCGGCGTCGACGTCTGGGAGCACGCCTACTACCTGAAGTACCAGAACCGCCGCCCCGATTACATCGATGCGTGGTGGAACGTGGTCAACTGGCCGGCTGTCGCCGCTGGTTTTGACCGCGTGAACGGCTGAACCTCAAGGGTTCGCGGCGGAGCGCTCCGGCGTCCTGCCGCGGCCCGTCAGCCCCGCGTCGTTCTGATCCGCGAGCTCACGGCCGCTCTCGGCGTGCCCGCCCGCCCGCCCGTCCGCGGGGGGTGGGTCGACTTAAGCCGGTTCAGCCGGCTTCAGACCACAAACCCCCCGGGCCAGCCGGGCTGGGGCCCTCAGCGGCCCCCAGCGGCCAGCCGGGCGGCGGCCACCCGGGCCAGTGGGCCCCGCCAGCGGCGTAAAACTCAGGCTCGGGTGAACCGACGCCCGAGCACGGGCGACTGCGTCTCGTCCAGGCGCGCCGGAGCCCCGGCCACCGTCTCGATCAGGCGCTTGTCGGCCTCGCCCTGGTCGGCAGCCTCGGCCTCGAGCGCGGCCATGCGCTCGGGGGTCATGGCCGTGGCGTCCTCGTTCTCGGCCAGCCAGGCGCGCGCCTCGGCGGCACTGGCCTCGTCGCGCACCACGCGCTTGCCCGCCTCGTAGTAGCGGTCGATCTCGGCGAACAGCTCATCGACCAGGCGTTCGGTGGGGACCTTCTTGAGCGGCTCGCCGCGCGAATAGATCATTCCCATGTCCTTGGCGCCGGTGATCCCGAAGTCGGCGTGGCGGGCCTCGCCGATGCCGTTCACTGCACAGCCCAGCACCGAGACCTCGATCGGATCCTCGTAGGCCTCGAGGCGCTGCTCGATTTCACTGACCACCGTGTCCATATCGAACTGGAGGCGGCCACAGGTCGGACAGGCAATCAGCACCGGGCCGCGCTCGCGCAGCTTCAGGGCCTTGAGAATCTCCCAGGCGACCTTGACCTCCTCCTCCGCGTGGAAGGTGGACAGCGAGATGCGGATCGTGTCGCCGATGCCATCGGCGAGCAGAGTGCCCAGGCCGACGGCTGACTTGAGCGAGCCTGACCACTTGGTCCCCGCCTCGGTCACACCGAGGTGCAGCGGATAGGGGATCCGCTCCGAGAGCAGGCGGTTGGAGGCGATCGTGTTGGGGACACTGGTCGACTTCATCGACACCTTGAAGTTGGTGAACTCGAGGCTCTCCATCAGCGACACGAACTCGACCGCCGCCGTGACCAGCGCTTCGACCGGATTGGTGAACTCGAGCTCACGCAGATGGGCGGGGAGCGATCCGGAGTTGACACCGATGCGCAGCGGGGTGCCGAGTTCCTTGGCCCGTGCGGCGACGAGGGCCACCTTGTCGGGGCCGCCGATGTTGCCCGGGTTCAGACGCACGCAGTGCGCTCCGGCGTCCAACGCCTTCAGGGCCAGCGTGTAGTTGAAGTGGATGTCGGCGATGATCGGGACCGGCGCGTCGCGCACGATCGTGCTGAGCGCCTCGACGTCCTTCTCGCGGGGAACGGCGACGCGGACGATGTCTGCGCCCGCCTCGGCCACCCGGCGGATCTGGCTCATCGTGGCCTCGAGGTCGGCCGTCTCGGTCTTGGTCATCGTCTGCACGGCCACCGGCGCGCCGCCACCGATGGGCACGCCGCCAACGTGAATCTGGCGTTCAGAGGGCATGGCCCTCAGTCTAGAAGGGGCTCACGCCGCGGGCGGCGGCCCGGACCCGCCGGCCCGCCGGCGTCGGACGGCGACGGCCCCGAAGCTAACCGCGGCCAGGATCAGCACGATCAGGACGATCAGGACCGGGGTGGGCAGGAACGAGCCGCCCCCGCCCCCGCCGCCCCCGGGGAGCTGCCCCAGCGCGGCCAGACGGGCCCGGTTGATCACGTCGGGGCAGTTGGTGTACTCCTTGGTCTCCGTCGGCATGACTTGCAGGGCCCGGTTCAGCTGGGCCACGGTGTAGTGACCGGTCAGGCCGGCCGGATGTTGGAGGCAATCCTGAATGACCGGATTGGTCGAGGAGGTGGCCAGCGCGGACCTGGCCAGCGGTCCAGCGCAGAGGAGTACGAGCGCCCCGAGCAGGGTCGTCAGCTGGCGGCGGGCGCGCATGGAGCGCAGAAGCTTACGAAACCGCGCCGACGTGGGGCGCACGCTGAATCAGCACCACCGGGATGGGCAACCCCGGCCCGAACAGGGTCCCGGCCCGGGCAGCGATCGAGGTTCGGCTCATCATCCAGGTCGGCCGCAGGGCGAAGCGGTCCACCTGATACCCGTCCACGACGCGGTGGGAAATCAGCCGGACGCCTGCGGGCAGGCGCGGGGCCAGGCTGTCGTAGACGCTGGCCACCAAGTCGAGTTCACTCACGCGGACCGGCGTCAGGCTGGTCTGCGGAATCTGGCCCGTGCCGGTCCAGCGGACGCCGGGAAGGTACAGAGCCAGCGGAGCGGCGGCGAAAGACCCATCGAAGGCAGCCACGGCCCGTGTCTGGTGCGGAACGGGCAGCGTGGCGGCCACCGCCCGCCAGTTGGCCTTCTCGTACTGAGGGCTGTCGCGGATAACGATTCCGGCGTAGATGAACGCCGCGACCAGGATCACCGCCAGGCTGCCCCCCGCCACCCGGGTACCGGCCGCGGCGCAGGCGGCGCCGATGACCAGCGCCAGCGGCGCCCAGCCCGGGATCAGCGCACGGGCCTCGTAATAGTCGATCCCGAGCGCCGCCTCGACGACGAGGAGCGCGGCCAGTGCCAGGAGGGTCGATCGGCTGCGCGCGCGCCACAGGAGCAGCGCAGCCTCGGCTCCGATCAGGAACCCGGCGAAGTACTGGGTCAGCAGAGCCAGAGCGGCGACCAGCGCCCACCAGGCCAGCCGCCGACCCGTGGGCTCGCGCCACGCCCGGGCGAAGAGGAGCACCGACGCGGTGGCCAGCACGCAGAGCAGCATGTACTCGCGCGCCTCCTGCGAGTACCAGATGAGGAACGGGTTTACGGCCGCCAGGGCGGCGGCGAACAGACCCGCCCGGCGCGAGATCAGCTCTTTACCGCTGAGGTAGACCAGCGGGATGAGCCCAATCCCGAGCACCGCGGAGAGCGCGCGGAGTCCCCCCTCCCCGGTGCCGAAGATCTGGGCCCATGGCCAGGCGACGAGGAAGTAGAGCGGCGGGTTTGGCTCCCCGGCGCTCCACGCACTGAGCATCCCCCCGAAGGAGAGATGGAGCTCGTGCGCAGCCTGGGCCTCGTCGAACCAGTAGGACTGGCTGGTCAGATCGACCACACGAAAAACGGCTCCGACGATGGTCAGGCCGAGGACGATGAGCAGCGGTGCCGGGACCCGCAGACCGCCTCTGGCAGAGCCTCCACGGGGCGCGGCAACCGCGCCGGTGGAGCTGGAATCGGTAAGCACGGGAGGGCAGCAACGATATACCCCTCGTTATTGTCCTCCGCTTGCCCGGCCCGACCCAATCCAGACGACAACCGTTCCGCTGCGCCGCGACCCTGGCAGCGCTGCTCGCCGCCGTGGCCCTCGCGGCGTGCGGTGCCAGCGGCTCGGGGGCATCGCTACCCCAGACCTCGCAGCGTGTCGGGCCCGAGGCCATCTTCACGCCCGGCACCCCGCTGAAGACAAACCCGGCGGCCACGCTCGATGAGATGCGCCGCTTGGGCGTAACCCGGGTTCGCCTGTTCGTGGCCTGGAGTGCGGTGGCACCGGACACCACGTCAACCGCGCCACCGGCCGGCTTCAAAGCGGCCAGCCCCGGGGCCTACCCAGCTGCGGGGTGGTCGGTGTTCGACACCATCATTCAGGCCGCCCGGGCACGCGGCATCGCGGTCGACCTCACGCTCGGCCCTCCCGCGCCCCGCTGGGCCGAAGGCCCGGGCGCCCCGCAGCCTGCCGAGCACACCTACTGGAAGCCATCGCCGTCGGACTTCGCCGCCTTTGTGCGCGCCGTCGGTACTCGCTACAACGGCCACTACACACCCGCGGGGGCCTCGACACCACTGCCCCGGGTCAACTTCTGGTCGATCTGGAATGAGCCCAACCTCGGAGTCCAGCTGGCCCCGCAGGCCACCCGCTCGCAGATCGAGATCTCCCCGGCCATTTACCGCAGCTTGGTTGATGCGGCTTGGAAGGGCCTGCACCAGACTGGCCACGGAGGCGACACGATCCTGATCGGGGAAGTCGCTCCGGCCGGCGCCACGTTCGCCGGGGCGCCCGGCTCGTTCGGGGCGATGGCGCCGCTGCGCTTCCTGCGGGCCCTGTACTGCGTGGGCGCTAACTATTCACCCCTGCGCGGGGCTGCCGCCTATGAGCGCCAGTGCCCGACCAGCGCCTCCGGTACCTCCTCCTTCGCTGCCGCGAATCCGGGCCTCTTTCACGCCACCGCGTTTGCCGATCATCCCTATCCCCAGGGCCTGCCTCCGGACGAGGCCACCCCGAGAGAGCCGGATTACGCCGAACTGGCCGAGGTGCCACGACTCGAGCGCACCCTGGACAGGCTCCAGCGTGTGTATGGGTCCTCGACCAAGTTCCCCATCTACTCGACCGAATTCGGCTACCAGACGACCCCGCCGGACACCGAGGCCGGGACCGTAAACCCGACGACTGCGGCCGCCTACCTGAACTGGTCGGAGTACCTGACCTGGCGCGATCCGCGGATGCGTTCCTACGACCAGTACCTGATTCAGGACACGGCCGCCGGAAACTTCGCCACCGGCCTGGAGTTCGCCAACGGCACGCCCAAGCCAGGCTTCGCGGCCTACCGGATGCCGATCTTCCTGCCCGTGAGCACGACCGGCAAGGGCCACGCGCTCGAGGTATGGGGCTGCGTGCGCCCCGCTCACAACGCGGAGCTGTCCACCCACACCCAGCAGCGGGTCAGAATCCAGTTCGAGCGCACGACCGGGGGACCCTGGAGCACCGTGGTCACCGCGCCGATCACCAACCCGCATGGCTACATCGATGTCCTGCACAAGTTCGGGGCCAGTGGAGCCGTCCGCTTGACCTGGCGCTATCCAAATGGACCTCGGATCTTCAGTCGCACCGTTCCGATCCGGATCCACTAGCCTGCCTGTCCGGTCGCGTCAAAGCGACCACCGCCAGTGCCTTCGCGTCGCGCGGCGACGCGCAACTGGCGCCGCAACTCTGACCCCCTGGAGCTGTTATCGAACCATGCCCAAACTCCCCACGCCCAGTTTCAATTCTCGTGTGGCCGTCGCTCTTCTCGCCGCACTCGCCGGAGGTGGCGCCGCCGCGGCCCTGCCCGCAGCCGCCAGCGCTAACTCAACGCAGCTGTCGATCATCCAGGACGGCTCCGACCTTTCCAATCCAGCGGTGCTGGCCAAGTTCCGCCAGCTGGGCGCCAATACGGTTCGGGTCATTGTTCCGTGGGCGGCCATCGCCCCCAACGGGGAGGGCAAGAAGCCCAAGGGGTTTAACGCCACTGACCCAAACGCCTACCCGAAGTCCCACTGGGCTCCCTACGACAACATCGTTCGCGCGGCGGCCGGGAACGGCCTCCGGGTCGACTTCACGATCTCCGGCGGGGCCCCGCTATGGGCGGAGGGCAAGGGAGTGCCCCACCAGGGCAAGAACTTCGGCTTCGCCTGGAAGCCTGATCCCGGCGCCTTCGGACAGTTCGTGCAGGCACTGGGTGAGCGCTACGACGGGAGCTTTACCCCCGGGGGCCAGGGCTCGCCCCTGCCGGCCGTGAACTTCTGGGCCATCTATAACGAGCCCAACTTCGGCCAAGACCTCGGCCCGCAGACCATCAACGGCTCTCGCACCCTGGTCGCGCCGATGATGTTCCGCAACCTGCTGAGCGCCGGCTGGAAAGCGCTGCAGCAGCACCACAAGCACCAGACCATCATCTGGGGTGAGTTCGCGGCCCGGGGGAACAATTTCGTCCTCCCCCGCCGGGGCGCCCCCCAGGGTCTGCCCGGCAACTACGGCCAGACCAAGCCGCTGATCTTCATCCGCACCTTGTTCTGCCTGGGCTCCAACTACCGCGAGCTGCGCGGTGGCGCGGCCCGGGCGGTCGGCTGCCCGACCACGTCGGCCGGGTCACGCCGCTTCCGGGCCAGCAACCCCGCTCTGTTCAGCGCCAGCGGAGTCTCAGATCATCCCTACCCGGACAACCTCTCCCCGGTCCGTGACGGGTTGACTGACCCGAACTTCGCCGCCTTTGCCGCGCTGGGCAAGCTCGGCCATGAGCTTGATCGTGTGACAGGCACCTACGGGGCCCACCCGCACTACGGGATCTACAACACCGAGTACGGCTACATCACGCACCCGCCCGCCCGCCGCCACTACGTGTCCCCGAACACAGCGGCGTTCTACATCAACTGGGCCGAGTATCTGAGCTACAAGAACCGACGGATCAAGTCCTACATGCAGTACCTCCTGTTCGATCCGCCGCCCACCGCCGGTCCGTACGTCGGGTTCTCCAGCGGCCTGGAGACCTATCGGGGACGACCCAAGGCGACGTTCTACGCCTATCGGATGCCGCTCTACATGCCTCATACCTCGTTCTCGCACAAACGGAGCGTCGAGGTTTGGGGGGCAGCGCGCCCGGCGCCGTTTGCCGGCGGCGCTCAGAGTGCCCGCCTGCAGCTCAAGGCCGCGCACTCCGGCTGGAAGACCATCACCACGTTCAGGATCAACCGAGCCGGCGGCTACTTCGACCTGCACGTGAAATTCCCCAGGAGCGGCCTGGTTCGCGTGCAGTGGACCTACCCGAAGAGCGGCGTCGGCGGTGGCCTGGACGGCTTCACGGCCAGCAGCCGAACTTTTGCGATCAAGGTTCACTAGCGCTTGAACTAGCCCACGTTCCGGAGCGGTTTCCCGCAGGCGGGTAATCGGGAATACTGGACGCCATGGCGTCCGGCGCGACCGAGCTGATATCGCGCTTGAAGGAGATTTGCGGTCGCGAGCATGTGCTCACTCACGAGCACGAGCTCGCGACCTACCGCTCCGATGGGCTGCTCCACTACCGCCAGTCTCCCCTGGCCGCGGTCCTGCCGGGCAGCGGCCAGGAGGTTGCGGCGGTCATACGCGTCTGCTTTGAGGCGCAGGTGCCCTGGGTGGCCCGCGGCTCGGGCACCGGACTGTCGGGCGGCGCGCTCCCTCATGCCGAGGGCGTGCTGATCGTCCTCACCCGGCTGCGCCGCGTCCTTGAGGTCAAGCTCGACGACGGTCTGGTGGTGGTCGAGCCCGGGGTGACCAACCTCGCCGTCTCGGGCGCCGTGGGACCGACCCACTTCTATCCACCCGATCCCTCGAGCCAGATCGTCTGCTCGATCGGTGGCAACGTGGCCGAGAACTCGGGCGGGGCGCACTGTTTCAAGTACGGCTTCACGACCAACTACGTCGTCGGCCTGGAGATCGTGCTCAGCGACGGATCCGTCGTCCAACTCCGTCGTGACGATCCCGGTTATGACCTGCTGGGGGCATTCGTGGGCTCGGAGGGGACGCTTGGAGTGGCCACGAAAATCTGGTTGCGCGTCGTTCCCGCGCCGGAGAGCACGCGGACGCTGCTGGCCTTCTTCGAGGACACCAGCTAGGCCGGCGAGGCTGTCTCGGCCATCGTGGAAGCCGGCCTGGTGCCGGGGGCGATCGAGATGATGGACCGGCTCTCCATCGAGGCCGCCGAGCAGGCCACCGGGGCGGGCTACCGCCAGGACGCCGGCGCGGCGTTGCTGGTCGAGCTCGACGGCGCGCGAGAGGAGTGCTTCTCGGGCCTCGAGCAGATCATGGGCCTGTGTGTCCGCGCCGGTGCGCTCGACATTCGGGTGGCCCAGGACAAGCGCGAGAGTGACCTGATCTGGCGCACCCGCAAAGCGGCGTTCGCGGCCATGGGCCGGATCGCGCCGGCCTACTACGTGCAGGACGGTGTCATTCCCCGCACCCGGCTGTCTGAGGTACTGCGGGAAATCGATCGCCTGGCCGAGGAGCACGACCTGCGCGTGGCCAACGTCTTCCACGCCGGAGACGGCAACCTGCACCCGCTGGTCTGTTACGACTCCGCGCGAGAGGGCGAGGCCAAACGGGCCGAGGAGCTATCGGGCCTGATCATGAAGGCCTGTGTCGATGCCGGCGGTTCGATCACCGGCGAGCACGGGGTCGGCGTCGACAAGAAGGCCTACATGCCCTCGATGTTCTCCGAGCCCGACCTCGAGGCCTTCCAGCGACTGCGCTGCGCTTTCGATCCTCACGGATTGGCGAACCCGGGCAAGGTCATGCCCACGCCGCGGCTGTGCGGCGAGGTTCCCGGTCCCTACCGCGAGCACCCCCTGGAGCGGGCGGGCGTCGCCGAGCGCTTCTAGATCGAGAGCATGGCCACGCGCAATCAGACCGCCCCCGAAACCTTTGCGGATGCGGCGGCGATCCTGGCCTCCGCCTCGGCGCAGAGGCGCGCGGTGCGCTTTCGCGGGGGCGGCACGAAGCTCGACTGGGGCTGCCCCACGGAGGCGGCGGCGATCGAGCTCTCAACGGCGGCACTGGACACGGTCCTCGAGCACAACGCCGGCGATCACACCGCCGTCCTCGAGGCCGGCGTCCCCCTGGTGCGGGCCCAGCAGATCTTCGCCGAGGCGGGGCAGCGCCTGGCCCTCGACCCCCCGCTGGGCGATGAGAGTGCGGCCACGATCGGTGGCATTCTCGCCACCGGAGATTCGGGTCCGCTGCGCCACCGCTTCGGGGCTCCGCGCGACCTCGTGCTCGGGGTCACCGTAGCTCTGAGCGATGGCACCATCGCCCGCTCAGGCAGCAAAGTGATCAAGAATGTGGCCGGCTATGACCTGGCCAAGCTGTTCTCCGGCGCCTTCGGCACCCTGGGGCTCGTTCTCGCGGTCAACGTGCGTCTGCATCCGCTGCCCCCGGCCAGCACGACCGCCCTCGGCGTCACCGACGACCCCGAGAGGCTAACCGCGGCGGCCGTGGCCCTGGCCGCAGCGCCGCTTGAGTTCGAGGCCCTCGATGTGGCTTGGCACAACGGGCGCGGGGGACTTCTGGCCCGCTGCCCGGGGCGCGAGCACGTCCGCCGGGGCCGCCGGGCGACGCGCCTGCTCAGTGAGCTCGGGTTGGTCGACGTGGACATGACAGAGGAGGACGGGGGGCTGTGGGACCGCCAGCGGGCCGGGCAGCGCTCCGCAGACCGGGCGGTCGTTCGTATCACCCACCCCCCCAGCGGCCTGGCCGCCGTTCTGCGGGCCTGTGAGGCCGCCCAAGGCACCCTGGTTGGCCGGGCGGCGCTGGGCACCAGCTATGTCGAGCTGGTGCCGCAGAACGTCGCGGAGCTGCGCCGCGCCGTCGCCCCGTCGGGAACCACCGTGCTCGATGCTCCCGCTCAGCTGCGCGAGGAGTCAGACCCGTGGGACGCGCCCCAGGGGCCGGCGCTGGCACTGATGCGCAGCGTCAAGGCTCGCTTTGACCCCAGCGCGACCTGTAATCCCGGCCTGTTCGTGGGCGGGATCTAGTGGCTGCCTTCGACACCCATCGCCCGCCTGAGCCGGACCTGATCGACGACTGCGTTCATTGCGGCTTCTGCTTGGAAACCTGCCCCACCTATGCCCTCTGGGGAGCCGAGGCCGATTCCCCCCGGGGGCGGATCGTGCTCATGAGCGAAGGGCTCCAGGAAGGGTCAGCTCTCTCGGATGAGATGGTCAATCATTTCGATCGTTGCCTGGGCTGCATGGCCTGCGTGACGGCCTGCCCGTCTGGTGTGCAATACGACCGGCTGATCGAGCGGGTCCGCCCTCAGGTAGAGCGTCACTACAAGCGCCCGCGGGCCGATCGCTTCCTCCGTCGGCTGCTGTATTCCACCCTCCCCTACCCACGCCGCCTGCGTGCTCTGGTGCCCATGCTGGCTCTGTCGCGCCGCCTCGGGGTGGCCCGGTTACCCAAACCCTTCTCCGATCTGACCCGCGTGGCCCCCAGGGCGCCGCTCAGCGCCGTCCGCGCCGACGGCTTACCCGAGCACACGCCGGCTGTGGGCGAGCTGCGGGGCCGGGTTGGTCTGCTCCTCGGCTGCGTGCAGCGGGTCTTCTACCCCGACGTGCACCGAGCGACCATCGCCGTCCTCGCCGCGGAGGGTTTCGAGGTCGTTGCGCCACGCCAACCCGACTGTTGCGGAGCGCTGGAACTCCACGGTGGGGCCGAGCCAGGCGCGGTCAAAAGGGCCCAGGCCACGATCTCGGCCTTCGCCCAGGCGGGCGGCGAGGAGGGCTTCGATCACATCATCGTCAATGCTGCCGGCTGCGGATCAGCCATGAAGAACTATGGAGATCTCCTGGGCACCGATGAGGCACGCGCCTTCTCCGCCCGCGTCAAGGACGTCACCGAGCTCCTTGGAGGCGTGACTCCTCGGGCCCCGCGTGGACCGGTTCCGCTGCGAGTCGCGTATCACGACGCCTGCCACCTAGCCCATGCGCAGGGGATCCGCAGCCAGCCCCGCGAGCTCCTGGCCGCCATACCCGAACTCGATCTGGTCGAGGCGACAGCTGAGAAGGAGCTCTGCTGCGGCTCGGCGGGGATCTACAACCTGGTCCAGCCGGAGGCTGCCGCCGCCCTCGGGCGTCGCAAGGCCGAGCATCTGCGCGCAACCGGCGCCCAGGCGATCGCCGCGGCCAATCCGGGCTGCGCCGCCCAGCTCGATCTTTACCTGCGCGAACTCGATGCGTCCCTGCCCATCCACCACCCGATGGAGCTGCTCTGGCGCTCGCTCCAGGCCGCGCAGGGTTAGCGCGGCCGCCCTGCTAGTCCCGCGAGGCGTAGAACGCTTCGATCTCCCGCTCGTACTTCTGCGCGATGGGCTTGCGCTTGAGCTTGATCGTCGGCGTGAGCTCAACGCCACCCGGTTGCCAGTCGCCGGGAATGATCGTGAAGCGCTTGATCTGCTCCACGCGGGCCAGTGTTTCATTGGCCCGGTCCACCCCCTCCTGGACGGCGTCGCGCACAGCCGGCTCTGAAGCCAGTGCCTCGAACGAGCGGCCCGCGAGACCGTGTTGGGCGGCCCACTGGGGAGCGAAGTCAGCGTCGAGCACGATCAGCGCCGTGTTGTAGGAGCGGCCGTCGCCGATGCAGCAGGCCTGGCCAATCAGCGGGCTGCCCGTCTTCAGGGCCGCCTCGATGTTGGCCGGCGACATGTTCTTGCCCGCGGCATTGATGATCAGCTCCTTCTTGCGATCAACGATCTTCAGGTAGCCGTCCTCGTCGAGCGTGCCGATGTCGCCGGTGTGCAGCCAGCCGTCGGCGTCCAGCGCCTCGGCCGTGCGCTCGGGCTGATTGCGATAGCCGGTCATCATGAATTTCCCCCGGCAGAGCACTTCCCCATCCGGGGCGAGCTTGATCTCCACCCCCGGCGAGGGCGGCCCCACGGTCCCGATTCGCACCGCCCCGGGCCGGTTGACGGCGCCGGTGCCACACGTCTCCGACATGCCCCAGAGCTCGGAGAGCTCGATGCCCAGGGCGTGGAAGAACTCGAGCACGGCCACGGGTGTGGGGGCTGCGCCGACGTTGACGGCCAGGGCCTGATCGAGGCCCAGCATCTCGCGAATCCTCGCGAACAGGTTGACGTCGGCCTCGGCCACCTGGGCCTCGAGCTCGTCGGGAACCGGCTGGCCCTGCTGGCGCAGCCGCACTCGCTTGATCGATGCCTCGATCGCGGCCTGCACCGGTGCGCGCTGCTCCTCCGGCTGGGCGGCCTGCATGGCCTCCAGGCCGGACTTGAGCTTCTCCCAGATGCGGGGCACAGCAAAGAACCAGTTGGGCCGGACCTGGGGCAGGTAGGAGAGCACCTCCCGGGGGTTGGGGCAACAGGTGACCGTCCCGGCGAACACGATCGGGATGTAGTGGTGGGCATTGCGCTCGGCGATGTGGGCCGAGGGCAGCCAAGAGATGACTCGCGAGCCGGGCGGGAGGTGGATGACCTCCTCGACCGTGCGGGCGGTGAACATGACCGCGCGGTGGGTCAGCTGCACGCCCTTGGGGTGGCCGGTGGTCCCCGAGGTGTAGATCAAGGTCAGCACATCGTCAGGCCTGACCTCTGCACCGGCCACGGCGGCGTCGAAGTCCGGCGGGCAGGACGCCTCGACCTCATCTAACGACACGGTGCCATCTGGGGCGGCACCGTCGACGAGGACCACATGCTCAAGCGCCGAACCCTCCTGCGCGGCCAGCATCGGCTCGAGGTAGGCCTCCTCGATGATGGCCACCCGGGCCTGGGAGTCCTCAAGCAGGAAGCGTATTTCCTGCGCCGGGTAGGTGACGTAGACCGAGAACGGGGTCGCTCCGAGAAGCACGGTAGCCAGGTCGACGAGATGGAACTCGGGCCGATTACCGAGCATGATGGCCACGCAGTCGCCGCGCTTGACGCCCAGCTCGGCCAGGCCGCCCGCGATCCTCTCCGCCCGCTCGAGGACCTCGGCCCAGGTCAGCGAAATGTTGTCGTCAGGCGTGCGCACGGCGACGATCCCCCCATGGTCTGCGACGGTTAGTCGCAGCGCCTCGGTCAGGGTCGAGGCTTGCACGGCCCGGCTCTGGCCGGGCAGCGTGGTGCTCTCCATGCGGTCAGCGTGCCCCGAAGCCGGGTCCAGTCAGCGTCGAGATGTCATTCGAGAACCCGATTACGAACAGGATCAGGATGAGTGCGAAGCCGACCACCCCGGCGCGCTCCATGACCGCGAAGGGAATCCGGTGGCCGCGCACCTTCTCGGCCAGGGCCCAGAACACATGGCCGCCATCCAGGGGTAGGAACGGGAACAGGTTCACGATGGCCAGGGACAGGGAGATCAGCGCCAGGACCTCGAGGGCCAGGGTGGTGTTCTTGGCGAAGTACTCCTGGGTCACCGTGTAGCCGCCGACCACCCCGTGGAGCTGACGCCGGTCCTGAGGCTTGAAGATCTGGACGATTCGGCTCACCGTCTGCTTGGTCACCCGCCACATGTAGCTAACGCTCTCCAAGGCGCCCGTGGCCAGCCCCACCGGTTGGGTCAGCGGCGGGAAGGCAAAGCCCAGCCGCACCCGCTTGGCCACCGCGTCGTAGCGCGGGTAGATCGTGAACGGCAGCAGGCTCTGGCCGCGGCGGACCAGAAGATGAACCGGGGTGGTGGTTTGGCAGCCGCTCGCCGCGGTCCCCACGCAATGATGCTGATTGATCTGGGCGGTGATCTGCTGCACGCTCAGGTTGCGGCGCCCGTCGACGGCGACGATCCGATCTCGGCTGCGCAGGTATTGCGAGGCCGGCGGCTGCAGAGACTGAACGCGATGCGAGAACACCGGCTGCCCACCCCGAACCACTATCTGGCCCTCCGAGAGGGCGAGGCCGAAGATGATCCCGAAGGCGATGATCAGGTTCACCGCTGGGCCGGCCAGGATGACCACCACCCGCTTCCAGACCTTCTGGTTGTAGTAGGCCCGGGGACGCGCCTCGGGCGGCATGTCCTCGTTGGGGTTCATGCCGGTGATCTTCACGTAGCCCCCGAGGGGGATCGGCCCGATCCCGTACTCGGTTTCCCCGCGGCGGAACTTGACCAGCAGCGGGCCGAAGAAGAGCGAGAAGCGCTCGACCCGCATGCCGACCGCCTTGGCGGCCACGAAGTGACCGCCCTCGTGCAGGATGATCAGGGCGGCGAAGCCCAGGAAGGCGAGGACGAAGGACATCTGCTCTCAGTGTGCCAAGTCGGGTCCGCGACCTGCTCAGGCGCCGGTGTGGGTGCGGATCAGCCCGTCCGCCACCCGCCGGGCCTCGGTGTCGGCGCGGGCCAGGGCGTCGAAGGAGTGGATTTGCGCCGGGGGGAGCTGCTCGAGCGTCTCCTCGATCACGCGGGCAATGTCCAGGAAGCGCAGTTCCCCGGCCAGGAAGGCGTGTACGGCGATCTCGTTGGCCGCGTTCAGGGTGCAGGGTGCTGTTCCGCCGGCCACGGCGGCCTCACGGGCCAGGCGCAGACAGGCGAAGGTCTCGGTGTCGGCGGGCTCGAAGGTCAGCGCGCCGACTTCGGCCAGGTCCAGCGGGCGGATGGGCACGTCGACCCGCTCTGGGTAGTGGAGCCCGTAGGAGATCGGAACCCGCATGTCCGGGTAGCCGAGGTGAGCCAGCGTGGCCCCGTCGCAGAGCTGGATCAGACTGTGGATGATCGACTGCGGGTGAACGATGACGTCGATCTGCTCATACGGGGTCCCGAACAGGTGGTGGGCCTCGATGAGCTCGAGCCCTTTGTTCATCAGCGTGGCCGAGTCGATCGTGATCTTGCCTCCCATCGCCCAGGTCGGATGGGCCAGCGCCTGCTCGACGCTCACCTCCTGAAGGGCCGAGCGCTCCTGGCCACGGAAGGGGCCGCCCGAGGCGGTGAGGATCAACCGGTCCACCGTCCCCGGTCGCTCGGCGGCCAGCAGCTGATGAAGGGCCGAATGCTCGGAGTCGACCGGGATGATGGTGGCTCCGGTGGCCTCGGCCAGCTGGGTCACCAGCTCACCCCCCACGACCAGCGACTCCTTGTTGGCCAGGGCCAGGTCGATCCCCTCACCCAACGCGGCCACCGTCGGCACCAGCCCGGCCGAGCCGACGATCCCGTTCAGGACCAAGTCGCACTCGGCCTCGGTGATCAGCCGGACCGGGCCATCCGGACCGGCCAGGGTCTCCCCCGTCCAGTTCTCTCCAGCCCGTGCGGCCGCGTCGGGATCGGCTAGGGCCACCCGACGCACTCCGTGCGCCTGCGCCTGTTCGAGCAGGGACTCCCAGTCGCGGTCGGCGCTGAGCCCGACCACCTGGAGCGCACCCTGCGAGCGCGCCACGACGTCCAGGGCCTGCACCCCGATAGAGCCCGTGGAACCGAGGATGATCAGCCGGCGCGGCACCGATCCGATTCTAGGCAGGCGCGAGTGTACTGCCCTTAGCCCGGCGGGGCTAGTGTCGCGAGTCGGGGCACTAGGACATCACGGCCAGCCACACGTAGTAGCCGGCCACGATCGTGAAGATGACCGCGTCAAGACGGTCCAGGGCGCCTCCATGGGCACCGAACACCTCGCCGGTGTCCTTGGTGCCCGCGTCGCGCTTGACCACCGACTCGAACAGGTCGCCGATCGGTCCGAGAACGGCCACGGCCAGGCCGAGCAGCAGCGCGTCACTCTGACTCAGCCACGGCTGGAAGGTGCCGGCCACGAAGACCGAGACCATGGCGATGAGCATCCCGCAGGCCAGTCCCTCGACGGTCTTGTTGGGCGAGATCGCCGGCGCCAGGGGCCGGCGCCCGAACAGACGTCCGCCGAAGTAGGCGGCGGTGTCGGCCAGGAAGGTGCCCACCAGGATGTCGATGATGATGCCCTTGCCGTTCGTCACCTCGCGCAACAGCTCGGCGTGAGCGAAGGCGAAGCCGATCCAGTAAATGCCGAGCAAGGTTCCGGCGATGGACACCGTGCTGGCCCGGGGCTGACCGCGGGCTATCACCAGCAGGAAGGCGACCGGCAGCGCGGCCACGGCGATCTCGAGCACGTCGCGCTCGGTGCCGTAGCGGGCCGCGATGACCATGGCCGCCAGGGCGGCAAAACCGACAGCCGGGGCCGGACGCCAGCGGGCCAGCAGCTTGTAGAGCTCGTGCATACAGACCGCGCCGACGGCAATCAGAAACAGAGCGAAGGCCAGGCCGCCCAGATCGACGAAAACGATGGCGACGATCGCCGCCGGGACGGCGACGAGGATGCGCGCGCTGAGATCGGAGCGTGGCCGGCGCGGGCCGGCACTCTCGTCGGACCGACGAGAGCGTGGGGGCCGGCGCTCGCGCCGGCGTGCGGCGCTGCCGGCCGGAGCTTCGCCCGCGCCCGAACGCGGGGGGCTCGTGGGCCGAGTGGGGCGCCTTGGGCGGTCCCCAGATCCGGAGCGGCGGGCGGAGGGCATCGAGTCAGCGGCCCCCGTAACGGCGGCGTCGGTCGGAGAACTCGTCCAGCGTCTCGGCGAACGCGGCTCGGGAAAAGTCCGGCCACAGCTCGTCCCGGAAGGCGAGCTCGGCGTAGGCGCCCTGCCACAGCAGGTAGTTGGATGTGCGCTGCTCGCCGCTGGTGCGAATGATCAGGTCGGGGTCGTGCATCTCGGGGGCATAGAGGTGGGCGCGGAACTCGTCCTCGGTCTCTCCGGTAAAGGTTCGCGCCGCATCGACGATCTCCGCCCGGCCGCCGTAATTGAAGGCCACAAACAGTGTGATCCGCTGGTTGGCGGCCGTGAGCTCCTCGGCCCAGGCCATCCGCTCGATCAGCGCGGGAGCCACCGGCGCGCTGCGCCGGCCGATGAACCGCATCCGCACGCCCTCGTCGTTGAGCTCTGGAGTCTCGACCTCCAGACGGCGGCCGAACATCTCCATTAGTGCCGCGACCTCCTCGTCGGAGCGCGACCAGTTCTCGGTCGAGAACGAGTAGACCGTCAGCTCTTTGATGCCAAATTCGGCCGCGTCGCGCAGCCGTGCCTTGACGGCATCCGCCCCGGCCTCGTGACCGGCCACGACGGGCAGCCCACGGGCCTGGGCCCAGCGGCCGTTGCCGTCGGTGATGATCGCTACGTAGCGCGGGCGCCCGCCGCGGTCTGCGGACTCAGCGGCCACCCCTTCGGTTCCGGGGGCCACCGAACCTAAACCTCCAGAATCTCTTCTTCCTTGGCCTTCAGCAGCTCGTCGAGCTCGGCTACCCGGGAGTCCGTGACCTTCTGCAGCTCCACCTCGGCGCGGTGTTCGTCGTCGGAGCTGGCCTCGCCCTCGAGCTTGAGCTCGCGCAGATCGTGCATGACGTCGCGGCGGACATTGCGAATCGCCACTCGCCCGTCCTCGGCGATGTGCCGGACGACCTTGACCAGCTCCCGGCGACGCTCCTCGGTGAGCTCTGGGATGCCCAGGCGGATCAGGTTGCCGTCGTTGTTGGGGGTGAGCCCGACGTCGGACTCGAGGATCGAGCGCTCGATGGCCTTGATCGAACTCTTGTCGTAGGGCTGAACGGTGAGCATGCGCGCCTCGGGTGTGCTGATTGTGGCCAGCTGCCTGAGCGGCGTGGGCGTCCCGTAATAGTCGACGACGATGCGGTCGAGCAGTGCCGGACTGGCCCGACCGGTACGCACGGATCCGAACTGGTCTCGCGTGGACTCCACGGACTTGTGCATGCGGTCACGGGCGTCGGCCAGGAGGTCGTCGATCAGATCAGTGGTCATGTCCTCACCAGCGTCCCCACTCGTTCTCCGGACACTATCTTGTCGATGTTTCGGTCGTCGGCCATGTTGAAGACCACGATCGGCAGGCTGTTATCCATGCACAGCGCAAGCGCCGTCGAGTCCATCACCTGCAGGCCGCGGGTGAGCGCGTCCTTGTGCGAGATCTCCGGGATGAAGGTGGCCTCGGGGTCCAGGGCCGGGTCGGCCGTGTAGACGCCCTCAATGTTGTTCTTGGCCATCAGGATGATTTCGGCGTGCAGTTCCGCCGCCCGCAGCGCGGCCGCCGTGTCGGTGGTGAAGAACGGGTTGCCGGTCCCGGCGGCGAAGATGACCACGCGGCCCTTTTCCAGGTGCCGGATGGCCCGGCGCCGGATGTACGGCTCGGCCACCTCGGAGATGGTGATGGCGGACTGGACCCGCGTGGGCACGTCCTCCTTCTCCAGCGCATCCTGAAGGGCGAGCGCGTTCAGCACCGTGGCCAGCATGCCCATGTAGTCGCCCGTCGCACGGTCCATCCCGCGGGCGGCCGCCTTCAGGCCACGGTAGATGTTGCCGCCGCCCACGACGATGGCGATCTCGATCCCCCGGCTATGGACCGCCGCCACCTCACGGGCGATCCCCTGAACCCGCTCGGGGTCGGTGCCGTAGGCCAACTCCCCCATCAGCGCCTCCCCGGAGAGCTTCAGGAGCACGCGCTTGTAGGCGGCGCTCCCGTTTGGGCTCTCGGTCTCAGCCACCGGCTCAGCCGCCGACCGCGAAGCGACTGAAGCGGCGGATGACCACGTTCTCACGGGTCTCGGCCGATAGCGCCGCGCGCAGTTCGTCGATCGTCTTGCCGCCGTGCTTCTCCTCGTTGACGTGCTTCTGGCGCAGCAGAACCACCTCATCGAGCCACTTGTCAAGCTTGCCGGTGACGATGCGCTCGCGCACGTTCTCAGGCCGGTCGGCGGCCTGCTCGGTGGCGATCCGGGTCTCCCGCTCGCGATCCTCAGCCGGAATGTCCTCCTCGGCCAGGGCCAGCGGGGCAGCCGCGGCGATGTGCAGCGCCAGATCCTTGGCGAACTCGACGAACCTCTCGTTGCGAGCCACGAAGTCCGTCTGGCAGTCGACTTCGACCAGTACGCCGATCTTGTTGCCAGCGTGGATGTAGGACTGGACAACGCCCTCGCGGGTCTCCTCGCCGGAGCGCTTGGCCGCCTGAGCCTCGCCACGCGTCCGGAGCAGCTCGCTCGCCTTCTCGAGATCCCCGTCGGCTTCGGCCAGGGCGTCCCGGCAGGCCAGCATGCCCGCGCCGGTGATGTCGCGCAGGGCTTTGACGTCCTTGGCGGTGACGGCACTCACGACGGCTCCTCGCTGGTCGTCTCAGCCGGGGTCTCAGCGGCTGGCTCGGCCGGAGTCTCAGCGGCAGGCTCGGCCGCAGTCTCAGCGGCTGGCTCGGCCGAAGTCTCAGCGGCAGGCTCGGCCGGAGCCTCGGGGGCCTGGGCCGGCTCGGGCTCAGCCTCGGGCGGCTGCGGGGCCGCCGGGGTCGGGGTTTCCGCCTCCGGGCCCGGGGTCTCAGCCGCGGGCGCCGGAGCTGCCGCCTCAGCCGGAGCCGGAGCCGCCGCCTCGGCCTGGGCGGTCTCGCGCTGGCGCTGCTCTTCCTCCTCGCGAGCCTTCTGCTCAGCGGCCTCGCGCTGGCGCTGCTCTTCCTCCTCACGGGCCTTCTGCTCGGCGTCGCGGCGCGCTTGGGCCTCGGCCTCCTGGCGCTCACGCTCGAGCCGCGCGGCCTCCTCCTGGGCCCGGAATACGCCGTGGCCCTCGGCCACGACATCGCCGATTGCGCCGGTGATGGCCGCGCAGGAGCGAATCGCGTCGTCGTTGCCCGGGATCACGTAGTCGATCCCCTCCGGGTCGCAGTTGGTGTCGACCAGCCCGATGATCGGGATGCGCAGGCGCTGGGCCTCACGCACGGCGATGGCCTCGGTCTTCAGGTCGATCACGAAGACGGCGTCCGGCACACGCTGCATGTTCTTGACCCCGCCGAGGTTGGCCCGGAGCTTCGCCAGGTCGGCCTGGGCGGACATCCGCTCGCGCGTGGGCAGCAGCTGCAGCTGACCCTCGGTCTCATAGCGCTCGAGGTCGTGCAGACGCTTGATCCGCTGGTTGATGGTCTGGAAGTTGGTCAGCAGACCACCGAGCCAACGATGGTTGACGTAGGGCATCTCGGCCGATTCGGCGACGTCCTTGATCGCATCACGGGCCTGCTTCTTGGTGCCGACGAACAGGACCGTCCCGCCTCGCCGCGAGATATCGGCGGCGAATTCCCGCGCGTGATCGAGAAGAGCCTCGGTCTGCAGAAGATCGATGATGTAGATGCCGTCCCGCTCTCCGAAGATAAAGCGGCGCATCTTGGGGTTCCAGCGGCGCGTCTGGTGGCCGAAATGCACACCGGCCTCCAGCAGCTCCCTGATTCCGACTTGAGCCACGGTTGCTACTCCCTTGTGATGTTTGTCACTGCCAACCGCGTCCACTGGCTTAATCTCGCGAATCCCGATTGATCGGGCAGGGTCGCGACCGCGGACACGGAGTCGATAGATGGATTCCCAATGAGTCTACGCAAGTTTTTCGGGCAGGCAGCGTTGTAGGGCGTGCGGGTCGTCTCCTTCCCTATCGCCGACGGCGACTCGCACCGCGAACCGAGCCCCTTCCCCTACCTCCGGTGGATCGGTTCGCAGCAGTACGGCGGGGCGGCTTTGGACGGGCCGCCCCGCCGCTTTCTGCTCAGGCGGACTGCTCAGCCCGGGCCAGCGCCGCCACCAGGTCGTCGGGCAGCGGCGAGCTGACCTCGACAGCGTCCCCCGTCACCGGGTGGGCGAAGGCCAGCCGCGCAGCATGCAGGAACTGGCGCTCCAAGCCGTACTCGCCCGGCTTGCCGTACTGGGGGTCGCCGCACACCGGGTGACCGATGGCGGCCAGGTGGACCCGGATCTGGTGGGTGCGACCGGTCTCCAGGACGACGCGGAGCAGCGCGCTGGCCGGGAGCAGGCGCTCGAGCTCAAAATGCGTCCGGGCCTCACGCGGGGCGTCGGTATCAATCGACATCAGGACGCGATCCCGCCGGTCGCGCCCGATCGGGGCGTCGATCGTGCCCGTGCGCGCCTCGGGATGGCCAGCAATCAGCGCCACGTATTCGCGGCGCAGCTTGCGCTCGGCCAGCAGCGCCTTCAGAGCCCGGTGCACCTCGTCGGATTTGGCCACCACCAACAGCCCCGAGGTGTCCCGGTCCAGGCGGTGAACGATGCCCGCCCGCCATGCCTCCTCGCCGCCGGCGCCTCTTCCGGCCAGCGCCTGGGCCAGCGTCCCGGTCCGGTGGCCGCGCGCGGGATGGACCACCACGCCGGCCGGCTTGTCGACGATCAGCAGGTGGTCATCCTCGTAGGCCAACTTAAACGGCGCCGGGGACAGCTCGGCCGGTGCCGCCGACTCGTCGCCCTCGGTCACCGTGACCTGCTCCCCGGCGACCACGGCATGACGCTTGGGGCGTGCCTGGCCGTCGACCAGCACCGCCCCGGCATCGATCAGACTCTGCGCTCGGGCCCGCGACCCGAGGGGCGCGGCCAGGAAGCGGTCAAGCCGGGTGCCGGCCGCCGCGGGCGGCACGACCACCTCGATCGGTTCCCTGCTCACCGCTCGGACTGGGCCATCCGTGCCCCCGCCCGCCCCTCGGCCGAGGAATCATCGGCCTCCTCCGCCCCCTGGGCCGGACCCTCCAGCACGTAGAGCAGGGCCAGGACGCCCAGCGTGATTGCCGTGTCAGCCAGGTTGAAGGCTGGCCACAGCGGCAGCTTGATGAAGTCGGTCACCGAGCCGCTGGAGACCCGGTCGATCAGGTTTCCCACCGCCCCGCCGACCACCAGCCCGGTGGGCAGCCAGAGCAGTGGCCGGCGCGGGCGCAGCACGAAGAACGTCACCAGGCCGCCCAGCGCGACCAGAGTTAGGACGAGGACCGGCGCCCCGCCGCCCGAGAAGAAGCCGAAAGCGACCCCCGAGTTGCGCACGTGGACCAGGTTGATGGCCGGGAGGAACTTGTGCACGTCGCCGACAGCGATCCCGGTCACCACCAGGTGCTTGGTGATGCGGTCCAGGACCAGCACCGCAACCGTGACCATCAGGGCACGCAGGAACGCGCGCCCGCGGCCGCTGCCTGCGCTCGCCAACCGCTCCTCAGCCGGCGATGGCATTGACGACGATCGTCCGCACGAAGTACAGGACGATCAGGGCGATCATCGGCGTGAGGTCGAAGCCGCCGATGACCGGGATCAGCCGCCGGAACAGCCGCAGGTACGGCGCGCAGACGTCACGCAGGAAGTTCATGACCGCATCGCTCCAGCGCGAGTACGGCACCCGCATCCCCACCGAGATCAGCAGGTTGAGCAGGATGTAGACGAAAATCAGGACGATGTAGACGGTGAACAGCGCGTCGACGTAGTTGGCGACGTCGGCCCGGGCAAGGGCTAGGAGGATCACTTTGGCTCTCCCTCGACCGCGTCGATGGCATCTGAGAACGCGCTCCGGACGCCGGCGCGCTCCAGGGCGGCCAGTCCGCGCGCCGTCGAACCCCCGGGCGAAGTGACCTCACGCCGCACAGTCAACGTGTCGTAATCCCGGGCCTCGAGCAGAGCGGCACTGCCCGACATCGTCTCGGTCACCAATCGGCCGGCCAGGGCCGGGTTCAGCCCGCGGCGTACGGCCGCGTCAACCTGGGCCTCGGCCAGGAGGGCCTGGTAGGCGGGGCCGACGCCCATGATCGCGGTCGCCGGACCGAGGAGCCGCTCGGGCACGGTGACAAGCGAGCCGAGACGGCCGAACAGCTCGAGCACCTGAGCCTCCATCTCTTGATCGACTCCACTCATCGGCGAGTAACAGACCACACCGCGGCGGACCTCGACCGGGGTGTTGGGCATGACCCGGAAGACCGGTGCCGGGGAATAGGCCTTCCCCAATTGCCCAACGGTGATCGAGGCCAGCACCGAGGCCACCGCCTTCACGTGCGGGGCGATCTCCTGGACCACATCCTTGAACTGGTAGGGCTTGTGGCAGAGCACAACGAGGTCGGACTCCTGGGCGACCTCCACGTTTGAGGCGGCTCGGCCCCCCAGCTCAGCAGCCAGCGCTGCCGCCCGCCCCGAGCCGTCGTCGGAGCAGAGCACGGGTTCACCCCAGCCACGGGCCATCGCCCGCGCCATGTTGCCTGCACCGATCAGGCCCACTTGCATGGAATGAAATCTACCTGGGCCGGCGCGGCTTCCCCCGCGAGGCCCCCCGAGAGGGATCAGGACTGGTTGAAAAAGCCCTTCTCGACCAGTCGGGCCCGCTCCTCGGCGGAGACCTCGACGTTGCGAGGGGTAAGCAGGAAGACCTTGTCGGCGATCCGCTGCATGCCGCCGTCCAGAGCGTAGGTGAGTCCGCTCGAGAAGTCGATCAGGCGCTTTGACAAATCTGTATCGGTGCTCTGAAGGTTGAGGATGACCGGGATCGTGTCCTTGAACTTGTCGGCCACGTCCTGGACGTCGTTGAAGTTCTTGGGCGCGACAAAGTGAACCCGGATATCGCCACCCGCGCGGCCATTCCCGCCTCGCCCGCCCACCGGACGCAGCGACGTGGTGCGGCGCTCGGGGCCGGCGTCGTCGGCGAAGATGTCGTCGATCTCGTCCCGGCGGCGGCGCGCGCCGGCCAGTTTGCGGACGTTGGGACGCTCGCGGTAGCTGTCCTGGATGTCGGCCTCGGGCTCGTGGTAGGGCTCAAGCTCGTCGTCCTCGTAGACGTGATCCTCGGCCAAGCCGAAGTAGACGAGCGTGCGGTGCCATGTATCTCTTAAGGCCATTTGCGTGCAGGGTTTCGCGCCACCGGGCGGTTTCCCTGCCCCTGATTATGGCGAGTTGCGGTACAGAATTGTGCCCAGGCGCACGATTGTTGCTCCCTCCTGGACCGCGACCGTGTAGTCCTGGCTCGTGCCCATCGACAGCTCAGAGAGCCCGTGGGCCTCCGCCAGCTCGCGGAGGGCGGCAAAATGGCGGCGGCTTCCCTCGGCCTCGGCAGCCAGCGGCGGCATGGTCATGAGACCGATGACGCTCACTGGACAGCGCTCCAGGAAGCCGGGAAGCTCCTCCGGCGCGATTCCGCTCTTGCCCGCCTCACCGGCCACGTTGACCTCGATCAGGACGCGGGTGTTCTCGTCCCCATGGCGGGCCAGCTGGGCCAGGACGGAGTCGCTGGCCACCGAGTGGATGTAGCGCACCAGGGGCAGGACCTCCCGGACCTTGCGGCTCTGAAGGTGCCCGATGAAATCCCAGGTCAGTTCGCCGGGGCCGACGGAGGCCTTTCGGGTCAGGTCCTGAGCCCGGTTCTCCCCGGCCAGCTTGATCCCGCCAGCGGCCACGGAACCCAGCTCCTCGGCGGGTAGGTACTTAACCGCCGCCAGGATCTCGACCCGGTCGGGATTGACCCCCGCGCCGGCTATGCGCTCGCGGACCTTGTCCAGGTTGGCGCGCACCTGCTCGGCGCGCAGCCCGTGGATCAGCTCAACCACGCCAGGCCTGCCTGCCGTCCGGTGACGCCATGGTCGCGGCGGTGCGAGAAGAACAGACGGGGATCGGAGCAGATCGTGCAGAGCCCGATGTCGTGCACCTGCTCTACGCCGGCGCGGCCCAGGCCCTCGCGGGCGATGCCCGGGAGATCTAGGTTCGAGCCCCGGTGGATCTCGGCGGAATATCCCGAGAACGCGTTGTGGACCTCCGCCCCGGTCTCGTAGCAGCACGGCCCGGCCAGTCCCCGCCAGCCGGCATGGATCATGGCCACCCCACCATGCCCCGCGACCGCCACCGGGAGGCAGTCGGCAGTCAGGGCAGCCAGAGCGTGACCCGGCTCCGTGGTCACCTGTCCATCGGCGTACCGGAGCTCCTTCGTCTCCGAACCGCGTGAGCCGGGCACGTCGGCGCCGGTAACCGTGCGCAGCTCGACGCCGTGCACCTGGCGCACGAAGCTCAGCGGTCTCCCCACGGCATCCTCCAAGCCGGTGCGATTGCGCTCTACGGCGTCCGGCTCATCGTCGGTCAGCCTCCCCAGGTTGAGGCTCTCATAGGGCCCACTCGAGACTCCGCCGCGGCGAGTGGTGAACAGCGCCCCTGCCCCGGGGAGATCGATGGCGAAGTGCTCGCCGTGAGCGAGGAACGGCTCGGGGAGCTCGGGTGCGCCCATGCGATTCACCCTAGTTGCCCTCACCGGCGGTCTTGAGCGCCACCGCCAGTTGCGCCTCGACACTCTCGGCCTCGCCGTCGAGCCGGGCGGCCAAGGCGGCGGCGAGGCCCCGTCCGAGCGCTGGCCCCGGCCTGAGGCCGGCGGCCAGCAAGTCGGCGCCGGAGATCTGAAGGCGCACCTGGCGCAGCTCCTCCAGCCAGAGGCGGGCGGGATCCTCGGCCCCCAGCGCGCCGGCCAGGGCCACGGCCTCCGGTCCACGGGTGCCGACCGCGGCGGCGATCTCTGATGGTTTCCTCGCCCTGCGCAGCCGGTGGGAGAGCTCGGGCGCCGTCGCCGCGTCGAGGATTCGGTCGCGCTCCTGGGCCGGAAAGGCCAGCCCGTTTAAGAGCGCGGCTCGCTCAGCTGCGCGCAGCGCGAATCCCGCCGCCCCTATGACCAGCGCGGGCCGACTCCCGTCCGCGGGTAGAAGCCCGAGCCCGCGGGTGACCCCACCCGGGTCGGTCACCCCGAAGCCGGGGGCCAGCGCCTGGTCGAGCCCCAGCCGCCTCAGGGTTACGAACCCGGCGACGGGATCCGCCTCGGCAGCCAGCAGCCGGAGCTCGGCGCCGATCCGTGCGCCACTGACTTGATCCAGGGCTTGCTCGGCCAGCGCCCTCCGCGCCAGCTCCAGCGTGTGGGCCTCGACCAAAAAGCCGAGCCGTGCCGCGTAGCGCGCCAGGCGCAGCAGCCGGGTGGGGTCATCCACGAAGCTCCGCTCGTGCAGGACCCGAAGCAGCCCCTCCTCGAGGTCCGCCAGCGCTGGCCCGAAGGCGATCAGGCGACCGCTGCCGGGGCCGAGCACACCCAGCGCGATCGCGTTGACGGTGAAATCCCGGCGTGACAGGTCGGCCTCGACATCGCCCGGGTCGACCTCGGGCAGAGCCCCTGGATGGGTGTAGGTCTCCTTCCGCGCTCGGGCCAGGTCATAGCGGTGGCCATCCATCTCGCCGCCCGCCGTTCCGAAGCGATCGTGGCTGACCAGTCCCCCGCCCAGCCGCTCAACGATGCCGTCGACGGGACCAGGCACCATGAGATCGAGGTCCACGGGCTGCTCCCCCAGCATGAGATCTCGGACCGCTCCTCCGACCAGGTAGACGTCGCCGGTCCATCCCTCCAGGCGACGCAGCAGCGGCTGCGCCGCGGGCAGGGCGCCGAAGCGGTCA
>JBDTEE010000186.1:0-4752 GCA_039922645.1 Solirubrobacteraceae bacterium
ATGTCGTTGACGAGGAAGTCTTCGTTGACGGTCAGGGGGTCCTTTTCCATCAGGGCCCGGCAGGGGGCCGCCAGAGTGATCATGCGGCCGGATACGTAGCTGTCCAGAGGGGAGACGACCAGTGCCGTACCGCGTTCACGGGCGAGCTGGATCACCTCGTCCTCGGGCGTGGCGCCGTTGGAGATGACGACCAGCGCAGCGCCCAGATTGATGACCAGCAGCTGGGCGTCGGTGCGGTTTCCGACCACCACCACGTCGCCGTCGGAGATGCCGCTCTGACGGGCCACGTCGGTCGAGTGCACCCAGACGCGTCCGGAGAGCTGCCGATCGTCTCCGGTCACCAGCTCGCCCTCGAGCACCGCGACAATGGCGCTGATGTAGGTGGGTGCCTCCTCCAGGGTGGAAGTACGCCGTGTCTCGCGGATGTATCGGCGGGCCAGGGCGCGTTCGGTTAGGACGCCGGACAGTGCCCCGTTCTCGTCGACGATCGGCACCAGCTCGAGGTCGGCCTTGGCCATGGCCAGGCCGGCCTCGCGGATCGGTTCGTCCTGACCTCCGACCGGGAAGCTCGTCTGCATCACGTCCCGGGCGCGCGGCATCACGTGGGGGAGGAAGATGGGCTCGGGGGCTCCGCTGCGTTCGAGCAGCCAGGTGGTCTGGGCGTTGCAGTCACCGAGGCGAACGGGCACGTACTCGTTCCTCTGGTCGAGCCGGTTGCGCAGCTCGGCATAGCCGATCGCCGAGGCGATGGAGTCGGTGTCCGGATTGCGGTGACCGCTGACGTAGATGAGCGACATCTCGTCCGGATTATCGCCCCCTTTGCCGTCCGTGGCGGTTGCGGCGTTGCGCGCGGGTCGGCAGGCGGCCCTGGCGCTGACGCACCCGCGAAGAAGTGGAGCTAGTCGGGCTCGAACCGACGACCTCCGCCATGCCATGGCGGCGCTCTCCCAGCTGAGCTATAGCCCCTTCGAAAGGGAACTTCTCTCCAAGGGTAATACACGTGCGCCGGCTGTTGCGCGGCGCCGCACGGATAGGGCTGGGGCTGGACGTCCCCGACGGGCGATCCCGACCGGTAGCTGGCAGGGGGCTTCTTCGTTTTTACGTGTACATGGCGTAAACGCGAAGAAGCCCGGACCCGGAGCCGGAGCCGGACACGGACCCGGGCCCACAAGTCCGCGGCCAGTCCCGACCCCGACGGCGCAAGTAACCTCAGCTACAGCATGGCCAATGATCGCTACGAACCCCGGGAGATCGAATCCCGCTGGCAGGAGATCTGGGCCCGTGAGGGCACCTGGGAGGTCTCCAACGACTCTGAAGAGGTACAGGCGCGCCTGGGCGAGCCTGAGAAGTCCTACGTGCTGGAGATGCTGCCCTACCCGAGCGGCGAGCCGCACATCGGGCACCTGAAGACCTACGCCCTGGGCGATGCCATTGCCCACTTCCATCGCCGCACCGGGCATCGGGTGCTGCATCCGATGGGCTACGACGCATTCGGGCTGCCCGCCGAGAACCACGCCATCCGCACGGGCGTGCACCCGCGCCAGTCCACCGATGAGTCGATCGCCGCCTTCCAGCGCGCCTTTCGCTCCTGGGGGATCTCGATCGACTGGACCCGCGAGCTGGCCACGCACGAGCCGTCCTACTACCGCTGGACGCAATGGATCTTCCTGCGCCTGCTGGAGCGCGGGCTGGCCTACCGCAAGGAGGCAGCCGTCAATTGGTGCCCCCACGACGCCACGGTGCTGGCCAATGAGCAGGTGATCGATGGCCGCTGCGAGCGCTGCGGCCACGAGGTGGAGATCCGTCAGCTCGAGCAGTGGTTCTTCCGCATCACCGACTATGCCGACCGGCTATTGGATGAGCTGGACACCATTAACTGGCCAGAGCACGTCAAGGCCATGCAACGCAACTGGATCGGCCGCAGCGAGGGCGCCGAGGTGGCCTTCCGCTGCGAGGAGCTGGACACCGAGTACACGGTCTTCACCACCCGCCCCGACACCCTGTTCGGGGCTACCTTCTTCGTGTTCGCCCCCGAGCACCCGGACGTCTTCCGGCTGGCCGCCGGGACCGAGCACGAGGAGGAGGTACACCGTTACGTGAACCGGGCGCTGACCGAGTCACCGGAGGAACGCGGCGCGGCCGAGAAGCCCAAGACCGGCGTACCCCTGGGCCGCACGATCACCAACCCGGTCACCGGCGAGCAGATCCCCATGTTCGTGGCTGACTACGTGTTGATGGAGTACGGCACCGGCGCCGTGATGGCGGTACCCGCTCATGACCAGCGCGACTACGACTTCGCTCAGGTGTTCGATCTCCCCATCCGGCAGGTCGTGGCCCCGGCCGATGATTCCGAGGTGCCGTCGGGTGAGGCCTTCGTGGCCCACTCCGAGAACGAGCGCCTGATCAATTCCGGTGAGTTCACCGGCCTGAGCACGGTCGAGGCCCGGCGGGCCATTGTCGAATGGCTCGATCGCCAGGGGAAGGGCAACGCCTCGGTCAACTACCGCCTCCGCGACTGGCTCATCTCCCGGCAGCGTTACTGGGGCTGCCCGATTCCGATCGTGTACTGCGAGCGCTGCGGGATGGTGCCCGTCCCGGACTCCGACCTGCCCGTGGTGCTCCCGGAGGTCGAGGACTACCAGCCGCGGGGGCGCTCGCCGCTGGCCGCGGCCGAGGACTGGGTCAACACGCGTTGTCCTCGGTGCCGCGGACCGGGCCGGCGCGAGACCGACACCATGGACACGTTCGTCGACTCCAGCTGGTACTTCCTGCGCTACTGCGACCCGCACAATGACCAGGCGCCCTGGGACCCGAAGGTGCTGGCCCAGTGGATGCCGGTCGATCAGTACATCGGCGGCGTGGAGCACGCGATCCTGCACCTCTTGTACGCCCGCTTCTTCGTCAAGGCGCTGGCTGACATGGGGCTGGTGAATGTCCAGGAGCCCTTCTCGTCCCTGTTTACCCAGGGCATGATCCTCGGCCCCGACGGTCAGAAGATGTCCAAGTCACGCGGCAACGTGATCAGCCCTGGACCCATCGTCGAGCGCTACGGAGTCGATGCCGCCCGCTGCTACATCCTGTTCATTGGGCCGCCCGACCAGGATGCGGCCTGGGCCGAGACCTCGCTGAAGGGTGTGCACCACTTCCTCTCCCGGTTGTGGCGCCTCGGCCTGGGCGAGGACGCCTCGGCCTCGGCCGCGGCGCAGGACGGTGCGGAGGCGCCGGCTGATCCCTCCGGGGACGCGCTGACCCTGGTCCGCAAGGCCCACTGGGCGATCGACAAGGTCACCGGCGACATGAGCGGCCGCTTTACCTTCAACACGGCGATCGCCGCGATCATGGAGTTGGTCAACGACATCTATCGCTTCCCGGAGGCTGAGCCTCAGGCCCGGCGCTTCGCGATCGCCACCGCGGCATCGCTGGTCTTTCCCTTTGCCCCCCACCTGGGCTCGGAGGTCTACCAGCAGCTCACCGGTCGCCGCGTGTGGGAGGAGCCGTGGCCCGACGTGGACCCGGACATGCTGCGCGCCGACACGTTCGAGCTGGTTTGCATGGTCAACGGCAAGCTGCGCGACCGGGTGACCGCCAACACCGGGGCGCCCCGCGAGGAGTTGGAGCGTTTGGCGCTGGAGTCAGGTGGCGTCAAGGCGCGTGTGGACGGTCACGACGTGGCCAAGGTGATCGTCGTGCCCGACAAGCTGGTCAACGTCGTCCTGGTCTGATGGCCGAGCTGGCCCGGGCCGTCAGGACCGAGTCTTAGACTCGCCCCTGGTGCCGAAGTTCAAGACCGCCTACCTGATTCATGGCGACGACCATGGTCGGATCGCCGAGCGGCGAGCGCGGCTGCGCTCACTGGCCGAGGCGATCAGTGGTGCCGAAGGTCTCGAGTTATTCGAGGGTGAGGCTTCCACCCCAGAGAACGTCGCCACCGCCCTCGACGCGATGACGCTGGCCCTGGGTCGTCGCTTCATCATCGTCGATGGGGTCGAGCGCTGGAAGGACAAAGACCTGGATTCCCTCGACGCGGCCATGGGCGGACTTGACGTCGCGGCGGAGACGACGGTGTCGTTCTTTGCTCGCGAGGAGGGCCGAAACAAGGTCCCGGACCGGCTGCACAAGCTCATCACCCGGGCCGGCGGGGATATCAGCTCGGAATCGAACGTCAAGCCCTGGGAGCTTCCCAAGTGGGTTCTCGCGCGCGCCGCTGAGCTCAACCTCGAGCTGGAGCCGGACGGCGCTCGCGCCCTCATCCACCACGTCGGGGAGCGCCAGCAGAGACTCCTGCGCGAGCTCGAGAAGCTCGCCCTCGGCGCCGAGGAGGGGGCTCGGCTCGACGCCGCGGAGGTCCAGGAGCTGACCGCCCCCTCGGCCGAGCGCAAAGCCTGGGCCGTGGCCGACGGGTTGGTGGCCGGCGATGGCCCCGCTGCGGTCCGCTCCTACCTGGCGCTACGGGACCAAGGGGAGCGACTGACCGGGCTGCTGTACTGGATCTCGCAGCGGGTCAGACTCGCCCACGAGGTGGCCGTGGCGCTGGACGCCGGAGAGCCCCCGGCCCAGATCAAACGCCGGCTGCGGATGCCCTCGAGCGCGGCTGATCGCCTGATCGGCGACGCTCGACGGAGCGGCACCGAGCGGCTGCGGCGGGCCATCGTGGAGATCGCCGCGCTGGAACTGGCCTCCCGGGGCGGCGGGCGCGGGGGCGCGGCCGAAGACACGGCAGCCTTGACGGCCATCGGCCGTATCGCCGCCTGA
>JBDTEE010000187.1:0-4355 GCA_039922645.1 Solirubrobacteraceae bacterium
GATGTTCTGAAGCGGGATGAGGACGATGAACAGGATCACGCCGACGCCGGCGATGGTCGTGTACTGGCGGTTCAGGTACGCCGAGGCGCCCTCCTGAACAGCCGCCGAGATCGAGCGCATGCGCTCGTTCCCGGGTGAAAGCGCCAATAGCGCGCGCGATGTGACGGCGCCGTAGACGATGGCGGCGGCGGCGCACACCAGCGCAACCAGGACGCCGTGATGCGTCAAAAAGCTAGACAAGGGACCCTCCGGAGGAAGCTCTTAGATCGAGGCGCGGTGAGTGCGCTGGTCAACAACACCAAAAGGGCCGCCGCGAAATGGTGCGGAGGCCCCAGCATAAGCCGGACGTGAGTCTAGCGTTTCAACGCCCGGAACGCCTTCCGGCAAGACTATTGACCCGGTATCCAGAGCCGCCCACTGCGCTGTGCCGGACCCGCGTCGCCGGACTTGACCCCATCCGGCTGCTCCGCCGGCGCCGGCCCGCCTTCGGGGGAGCCTGACGGCGATGCGGTCGAAGGCTCCGATCCGGTCGCCGAATCCGCCGCACCCGCGCCCTCTGCCCCCCCGGCTGGCGAGCCGCCCAGCCGCACGTAGGCCATCTGGAGCTGAGAGAGCGCATCGCGGATGGGACCGACCTGACCCGGAGCGACCTGCTCGATCAGGGGCAGCTGGACGCGAATCGACTCGATGGCCAGGCGGACCTGGCCGAGATCGCGTTCGTCCTCGGTGCCGGGGGTCAGGCCGGTCCGGCGCATGCCCAGATTGATCAGAGTGACGATCTGCTCGAGCACCACCTGCTCGACGCGGATCTTCTTCACCTCGGCCTCGTAGGCGGCCCGCAGCTCCTCTTCGGTGGGCTGGCGCCCGCCCGTGGGATCGCCTTGCGGTTCTCCAGTGCTCATCGCTCAACCTCGAGTCAGTCGCGGGGATTCCAGGATTCCAGAATAGGTATCACGGGTTTCGGCCTGCACGGCCGCGTAGACCTCGTGCAAGCTCATGCCGGTATCGAGCATCCGGCGCTGGCGCTGAGCTCCGTTCATTGCCGGAAGCGCTACCTCGATACCCAGCTCGGCCCGCATGGGGGCGGTCCAGGCCAGCAGTCGCTCGAACGCGGTAGCGGCTGGATAGGGCTCGAGGCGCTCGAGATCGAGCAGGTCGCCGTCCAGGCCATACCGCAGTGCTCGCCACATGTTCTCCTCTATAAGCCGCCCGGACAGTTCCACCACCGGAACCCCCTCGTCGATGTCGCGCGCCGCCTGAGCCACGCAGGCCAGAATGAGCGCGGCCAGGCTGTCGGACTCGGCGGCGGTGTACTGGGCGTCGCAGATCCGCACCTCGACGGTGCCGAAGGCCAGATGCGGGCGGATCGACCACCAGACCTGCGTGTACTCGACGATCGAGCGGGTCCGGACGAGCATGTCGATGTAGCCCGCGAAGGTGGCCCAGTCCCCGAACGGGTCGGGCACACCGCAGCGGGGAAAGCTCTTGGTGAAGATTTGGGTGCGGGCACTGTGTAGGCCCGAGTCACGCCCGTCCAGGAACGGCGAGCTGGCCGAAATGGCCAGCAGTACCGGCAGCACGGGCCTTAGCCGGTCACAGACCAGCACCGCCCGGTCGGCGTCGTGGATGCCGACGTGGACGTGAAGTGAGAAGGTGTTATTACGCCAGGCCACGTACTTCAGGCCCTCCTCGACGCGGCGGTAATGCTCGGTCTGGATGATCTGCTGCTCGCGGTAGTCCGAGAAGGGATGGGTCCCGGTGGCCCCCAGGGCGACATCGTGATCGGCGGCCAGGGCAAACAGGCGGCGCCGGTGCTCGTGCTGGCCGGCCCGGGCCTCGTGCAGGTTGGCGCCCCGCCCCGAGCGGATCTCGATCTCGGAGGCGATCAATTCGCCGGCGATCGAGTCATTGAGGACGGGATCGGCGGCGGCCGCCTGGCGCAGCTCGTCGAAGCGGGGGGTCAGCTCCAGCGAATCCGAGGCCAGGAGCGCGAACTCCTCCTCGAGACCGACGGTGAAGTCGGTCGAGGCGTCAAAGGCCGCGTGAGCGGTGTCGAGATCGAGCTCCATGACGAGTGGACGTCACGTCAGGTAGAAGTACAGCGCGTAGAGCAGGTCAACCGCGGGGCTCGAGGTGTGCACCGTGACCTCCGGCGGCACCTGAATCAGGGCATCGGAGTAGTTGAAGATGATCTTCACGCCCGCGTCGGCCAGCTCATCGGCCAGACGCTGGGCGGATGCGGACGGGACGGCCAGAACGGCGACCACGATGTCCTGATCGTCAACCACGCTGCACAGCTCATCGTTGTGGCGCACGGTCAACGACCCAATCGTGGTTCCCACCCTGGACTGATCGACGTCGAACACCGCCACGACCCGGAACCCGTGGTCGGCGAAGATGTCCGAGGTGGCAATCGCCGTGCCGAGATGCCCGGCTCCGAAAAGGGCGATGTTGTGCTGTCCGGCCGTCCGGAGGATCTTGCGGATCTGGCTGACCAGCGACTCGACGTTGTAGCCGACCCCGCGCTTGCCGAACTTGCCGAAGCCCGAGAGGTCCCGTCGGATCTGGGTCGAGTTCACGTGCGTGTAGTCGGCCAGTTCCTGGGAGGAGATGGTCTCCTTGCCGATCTTGCGGGCCTGGGTCAGGACCTGGAGGTAGCGCGACAGTCGGGCCGCGACCCCGAGCGAGAGTTTTTCGGCCGGCTCCACCCCCGGCTGAGCCGATTCGGTGCCGCGGCCGACGGTGTAGCTCATGCCGGCCTCACTCTAGCCAGCCATTGGGCCAGCTTGGCCTGGTCCACAAAAAGCTCGAACGCCTCCACGCCGTCGATCGTAACGACTGGAATCCGTTCCAGATAGGCCCTCAGGAGGGCGTCGTCGCCGTCGATATCCCGCTCCGCGAATTCGAACGGACGCTGCTCCCGCACGCGCATCAGCACCTCGCGCGCGTCGTCGCAGAGACAGCAACCGGATCGGCCGTAGAGCACCACCTGCGCCATCACGCAGCCAAGCGTGGGGTCTCGCCGGTGGCATAGACGTCCAGGTCGAGGTAGCCCGGATACGCGATGGCGGGCAGGTAGCGCGCCGCGCTGGCGATCATGGCCGCGTTATCGGTGCACAGCTCGCGTGCGGGCACCGACAGCTCGACCCCGAGCCCGGCCAGGCGGTCGCGAAGCGGCCCGTTGGCGGCCACACCCCCGCCGATGGCCAGTCGGCGCAGCCCCGTGGCCTCGAGGGCGCGCTCCGCCCGCACGGCCAGCGCTTCGACGATGGCGCGCTGATAGGAGGCCGCAAGGTCGGCTCGTTGTCGCTCGCTCTCCTCCGGTCCCAGATCACGGACCCGGTAGAGCAACGAGGTTTTCAGCCCGGCGAAGGAGAAATCGAGACCCCGGAGCCGGGCGGCGGTGGGAAAGGCAAACGCCTCCGGATCCCCCCCGCGGGCCAGGCGCTCCAGGGCGGCGCCGCCCGGATACCCGAGACCGAGCAGCCGCGCGCCCTTGTCAAACGCCTCCCCGGCCGCGTCATCGAGCGTCTGACCCAGCACCTGATAGTCAGGGCCCCGGTCCTCGACCCGAGCCAGGAAGGTGTGCCCCCCGCTGGCCACCAGGCACACAAACGGCGGCTCGAGGCCTTCGGAGCCCAAAAAGCCCGCCGCCACATGGCCGTGGAGGTGATCGACGGCGGCCAGCGGCAGCTCGTGGGCGGCAGCGAGTGCCTTGGCCGTGGCCAACCCGACGAGCAATGCGGCCACCAGCCCGGGGCCGCGGGTGACCGCCACCAGCTCGACATCGCCCAGCGCGACGCCGGCCTGCGCCAGCGCACTATCGATCGCGGGGCCGACCAGTTCGAGATGGTGACGCGAGGCGATCTCCGGCACCACCCCCCCGAAGCGGTCATGGATGCCCTGGGAAGAGATGACATTGGCCTTGATGACTCCATCAGCCGTGATCACCGCTGCGCAGGTGTCATCGCAGCTCGTCTCCAGGGCCAGAATCACGCCGCACCCGGGGTCGAGATCTGGTCCACGGTCCGCCACATGATCACCGCGTCCTCGCCCGTGTCGCGGTAGTAGCGCGGGCGCTTGCCGGCCGAGCGAAAACCAAAGCTCTCGTACAGGCGGATGGCCGGCGCGTTGGACGTCCGCACCTCGAGGGTGTACTGCTCCTCGACGCCTGCGCGTTCAATCATCTGCTCGAGCAATCGGCGGCCAATGCCCTGATGCTGACGGGCCGGGTCGACGGCCACGTTCATCAGATGCCAGACGGTGTCGTAGCGCGACAGGACGAGGTATCCGGCCAGCTGTCCACGGTCCGCGTCCACCGCGGCCAGGCATAGCCCCGACGGCTTGGACAACTC
>JBDTEE010000188.1:0-6786 GCA_039922645.1 Solirubrobacteraceae bacterium
GATCCTGACGCCAACGCACCAGTTCCCCACCGGCGTCGCCCTCACCCCTGATCGGCGTCAAGCGCTGGTCGCCTGGGCAGACGAGCACGACGCAACGATCATCGATGATGACTACGACGCCGAGCTCCGATACGACCGCGAACCGGTGGGCGCCCTCCAGGGACTCGCGCCGCACCGGGTCGCGCTGCTGGGCACGGTCAGCAAATCGCTCGCCCCGGCGCTCCGGATCGGTTGGATCATCTGCCCCCCGGCGATGATCGAGGCAATCACCGAGGAGAAGCGCCTCAGCGACCGCGGCTCACCCGCGCTCGAGCAGCTGGCGCTCGCAGCCCTGATCCAGTCCGGTCGCTACGACCGCCATCTCCGTCACATGCGGGCCGTGTACGCCGGACGGCGCGACACACTCGTCCGCACCCTCGAGACACTGGCGCCCGAAGTCGAGCTTGGCGGCCTTGCAGCGGGGTTTCACGCGGTCGCTCGTCTGCCAGCGGCAGCCGACGAGCAAGCGGTCGTCGACCAGGCACGCGAGCGCTTAGTCGGCCTGTATGGCATGAGCATGTATCGCGCGAGCGCGAACACTCGACCGCCCGGGCTCGTTCTGGGCTTCGGCAACTTGAGCGAGGCGGCAATCGAGCGCGGGATCGCGGCGATCAGCGACCTGCTGGCGCCGCCAGGCTGAGTAGCTGACGCCCTGGGGGCAGCTCGCGCGCGTTGGGAGGGCTCTGCCTAACGCTCACCCCAACCGGTCCACTGAATTGGGAGCCGATTGGCTCTTATCGCCGAGCCGCTTTGCGCATACATTCGATCGGCAGGCTCGATCCAAGACACCAACCCAGAAACCTTAGGAGACACCATGAGCACCGCCCCCACCTCTGACCTAGCCGAGCGCTCGTCCCTCGCGACGTGCTGGCGCCTGGACCCAGTGGGCTCGAAAGCCGAGTTCCGGGTCCCGCACTTCTGGGGCCTCGTTACCGTCGGAGGCCACTTCGATCGCATCGACGGCGTGCTCGACATCGATGAAAACGGTCAGCGCCAGATCGAACTGACGATCGACGCGGCCAGCCTCGACACGGGCATCCGTAAGCGCGACAAGCACCTGCGCTCGGCCGACTTCTTTGACGCAGAGCGCAACCCCGAGGTGCGGTTTCACTCGACCAGGATCAGCGACCCGGGCGACGGCCCCCTGCGCGTCGACGGCGAACTCGTGGCGGCCGGCAACCGCGTGGCGCTGAGCCTGGAGCCGACGCTCGAGCAAAGCGACGGTCAGCTTCGGATCGACACGAGCACTCTCGTTGACCAACGGCAGCTCGGCATGACCTGGAGTCCGCTCGGCATGACCCGGACCCCCGTGACACTGCACGTGCACGCACTCCTCCGACGAGAACGATGATCGACAGTGGACATGCGGCGGGATCGTCGCGAGGATTGTGATGATCGCGGTCGTGCTGGCCCTGATGGCGGCGCTGGCCTATGGCACGTCTGATTTCGCGGGCGGCCTGGCCAGCCGCCGGTTCGCGGCTGGGCCCGTCACCGCGGTAATAGAGGCTGTCGGCCTGTTGACGGCTGCGGCGGCGGTGGTCCTGTTTCCCGGTGGCGGCCCGAGCGCAACCGTGCTCGCCTGGGGAGCCGTCAGCGGGGTGGGTACCGCGGTGGGGGCGCTGTCGCTGTACCACGGCCTGTCAGTCGGCCGAATGAGTATCGTCGCCACCCTCTCCGCGGTGCTGACCGCGGTCATTCCGGTCATCGTCGGCGTAGCTCTCGGCAATCATCTGAGTGTCGGGGCGGAAGCGGGCATCGCGATCGCGTTCCCCGCCATCGGACTCATGTCCTGGCAGCGTCAAGCCAACGACCGTCACGCTGCTCGCGCCGGGGTGCTCTACGGAGTGCTCGCCGGCCTGGGATTTGCGCTGCTGTTCATCGCGTTGGACCGGGCCGGCACCAGCGCGGGCGCGTGGCCTCTGATTCCGGGCCAGCTGGTGGGTGTGCTGCTCGTCGCGCCGTTCGCCTATCGCGGCCTGAGCGCCTCGGGAGCGCCGCCGCGGTCAGCTGTCGCGCTGACGCTGGGCGCCGGCGTCCTCAGTGGGATCGCGAACCTGCTGTTCCTGGCGGCCACCGGCCGAGGAGAGCTCGCCATCGTCGCCGTGCTCACCTCGCTGTATCCCGCAGCGACCGTCGTGCTCGCCCGTGCCTTCCTGGCCGAGCGCTGGACGGGCGTGCAGGCTGCCGGGCTACTCACGTCAGCAGCAGCGATCATCCTCGTTAGCACAGGCTGACCTCACGATGCTGGCAATCCACCAACACGCTCACCCTGAACGAGATCTGGCTCCATGACCGCTGTGGTCTCGGTCCGGACGGACGGATGGCGGGATCCGGCTGGAGGGGCTGGCGAAGACCTTCCGCGGCCCCCACGGGCCGATCCACGCCGTGCGGGGGATCGACGTCTCGATCGCCGCCGGTGAGACGGCCGCGCTGCTCGGCCCGAACGGTGCCGGTAAGTCGACCACGATTGACATGCTGCTCGGGCTGGCCAAGCCGGACCGCGGCAGGATCTCGGTCTTTGGCCGCGCTCCACGCGACGCGGTCGACGCCGGCCTGATTGGTGCGATGCTGCAGAAGGGCGACGCCATCCGGGCGCTGCTCGCGGACCACCCGCTCGCGCGTGACGCGATCCCGCGATCTTGCGGAGGGCAGCAACTTCTTGGACTCCGTCGCACCGGAGCAGACAGCCGAGGCGCGCGGTCAGGTACGCCTCGGCACTCTGCTCCAGGTTCAGCGCGAGGGCGACTGGTGTAGGAGGAAGAATCGGATCATCTCGGCGGAGGCGTCGGGGCCTTGCGGGTCGGTGTAGGACCCGACGGGGCTGCCGCCGTACCAGGCGTGGCCGCCGCCGTGGACGATCCAGGACTCGGCGACAGCCGTGCCGTGGAGGTTGGTGTGCACGGTGCGGCTGTAGGGGCGCCCGCTGTGGCCGTTTGTCGTTGTCGGCTCGTCCCGGCCGGTGATGTCGCCTGCCGCGAGCCGGGAGGCGATGAGCTTGTCTGCGTTGACCGGAGCCACGATTGCGTCTTGGTCGCCGTGAATGACGATCAGCGGCACCGCACTAGTTGCGGTCGGTGTGCCGCCGGTTTGCATGGCTGCGAAGGCGGACCCGATGTCGTGCGCGGCGCGATAGGCGATTCCGGAGTGCACTCCGATCGCGGCGTATAGGTCGGGGTAGGTCGCGGCCATGACCGCAGCCATCGCGCCACCGGCGGAGAGCCCGGCCACGTAGACGCGGGCCGGGTCGACGACGAGGTCGCGCATGACTTGGCGGGTAATGCCGGCGATGATGGCCGGCTCGCCCGCGCCGGCGTGCTGGTCGGCGGCGGAGAACCAGTTCCAGTAGCCCCCGTGGTTGGCCGCGCTCGACTGCTGCGGGTAGGCGACGAGGAAGGTGTGCAGCTCGGCGAGGTCGTTCATGCGGGTGCCGGCCGCGAAGTCGGTTGCGTCCTGCTTGCCGCCGTGGAGCATGACGACGAGGGCAACTGGGTCGCCGGTGTAGCCGGTGGGAACGTAGAGGTCGTAGCTGCGCGTCCCGGCGGTCTCGGTGTGGGTGAGGTGGCGGATCTCGCCACCGGGGGCGGCGGCAGCGGTCACCGCCGCGCCGGCGCCAGACGACGGTGCGCCTCCGGGCACGCCGGCCGGATTGATCGCGTGCGGAAGGTCGGGGAGCTTGGCCTTGAGGCGGTCAAGAAGACCGTTGGGTGCCGGCGCGGCGTGGGCGCCCGGCGCTTCTGGCCGGGCGTCGGCGCTGTCGTTTGGCAACGGCGAGCGAAGGGGGCTGAGACCACCGAGAGCCTCCGCGACGACCGATCCGGACGGCGGGGCGGGGCTAGCCCCGGCGAGACCACGCTGCAGGAGCGCAGATGCCTCGGCCAACCGCCCTGCACGTGTGAGCCGCAGCCCCTCGACCATCGTGGTGTTCGTCTTGGCGTTCATCCTCATGTCCTTTCGGGGTGTGGCTGGGTAGCGACCGAGAGATTGGTTCGCTGCCGTGGAGATGCAGCCACCGCGCGATCGGATCCCCGAATGCGCGGATCGATCATGTGGTGCGCGATGCGAGCGCCGCCTTCACCGCCCGAGGCGCTCGAAAGGCCCCAAGGACCTCGACCGCCGCGATCGTCGCGAGGGCGAGCTCGGGCGAGACGTCCTCGGCGATGCTCGCCAACCCGAGGACGCGCAGCTCCACCATGCGACCGGAGTCCCGGAGACCCTCGAGGTCATGCCGGCTGTAGCGCTCGCAGCCGAGGGTCAGCTCGCGTCGGGCCACCGTCCTGTCCACAGCGCTCGACCGGCTTTCGAGTTGGCGCCGGATGGCCGTACGAATCAAGTCCGTGCGGTTCGCGAAGAAGCCCTCGTTGACGAGCAGGTCGATCTGACCCAAGTCGACTAGCCCCACGTTGATGGTGATCTTCTCGCTCCTGTCGACATCGGCCATCTTTTTCCCCATCCCTTCCGTCCTCCATCCGCTCCGCCCCTGCCATCTACCGACCATCCTAACACCATCCAGGCAGATGGTTGCTACGACCACCAGCACTCCGCCGACGTCTGGGACGACGGCCTTCCACGGCGCGCGCCGAGCCTCGGCGTGGTCGCCTCGCGCTTGCATATTAGCTATTCTTTTGCTAACCTGCTAGCACAGACCAACTGACGGAAGGAACGCACCAGATGCCCACCCCCAACACCACCGAGCAGACCACCAAGCACATCACCGATCTTAACGAGCAGATCGTCGAAGCCGCGAAGAAGGCCGGCGGCGCGTCTCTCGACGCCTACGAGCGCACGCTCGAGTCGATCGTCGGCTACCAGCAGCAGGTCGTCAAGCAGACCGACGTCGAGTGGATCTCCACGGTCATCGACGCGCAGGCCAAGTTCACACGCGAGCTGACCAAGCTGTACGTCGGGAAGGGCCGCGACCTCCTCAGCTAGGCCGTGCCGCCACTCGCCGCGGCGATACCAGCCGTACCGGGAGAGCACGGGCGCCGGCGCGCTCGTGCTCCTCGTCACGGGGCTGGGAATGACCGCCACCGGCTGGTGGCGGTCGGTGCCCGTCCAGGCCGTGCGCTTCCCGGGTCCGGGCCTTCGACAACCGCGGCGCGAGCCGCAGCGGGCGACCGCCCATCGGCCAGATGGCGCGGTGGAGACCTGGAGCGCAGGCCTCACCGGCACGGCGGACTACGCGGCGCGCGCGATCGGCGCCATGCACACGCCGCTGGAGCTGGCCACCCACGGCCTGCGGCGGTGGCAGGCGATGACCGAGCGCCGGCGGCCGAAATGGGCGTCGCCTCACAAGATCGTGCACTGCACGCCCCTGACCCGCCTGCGCGACTTCTCGGAGCGCCCCCCCCGACATCGTGCCGACGCTTGCGCTGTCGCACCAGGCCGGCCACGGCTCGTGCATTGTCTAGAGCGCTGCGCAGACCCAGATGCAGATACTCCGCACCGTGGACCGCGCGCGACTCTACGCGATGGACTGGATCGGCGCCAAGGCCGCCACCAAGGACGCGACGATCTCCGACACCCTGGGCGAGATCGCCGCGGCGGTCGAGCGCATCGGCGGCCCGTGAACCTAGTCGGCGACTGCCTATTTCCTCAAGCCGGCGACCGGGCCGTTGGCCCACTGCGAGCGGCTTTGCTCCCGCCGCAGGCGTCCGCCCGGCACCCAGGTGATGAACGGAGCCCTCACCCCGAGCGGCACCAAGTCCAGCAGTCGGTGCGGAAACGCTTGATCGTGGCTCGGCCGCTGTGGGCTGTCGACCACTTCGACGACGTCTCGGATCACACCGTCGTGCCAGCCTCATGCCCTCGGGTAGCTGTGGTCTCGCCATGAAATCGCGCGCGCTCGCAGGCCCTCGCCAAGTTTGAACGGCCTCGAGGCTGCGGCTGGGTGAGCGTGATTTCCTGTCAGGTCACGGGCTCTGCGGTCGCGAGGTCGAGCCCCTCGCTATCCGCGAAGCCGCGTGGTGGCCAATTTGCGGCAGCTGTCGCCAGCGTCACCGCGCCGATCGCATTCAAGGATCAGACCGCCGGAGGGAGTGACGCCGGCCGGGCGCTCAGTGCCAGTCACGCCACGTCGGCCGGGCGACGCGCGACCCCGGTGGCCTCTGCCGCGCGCGCGACGGCCGCGGCCACAACCTTGACGATGTCGCGGTTGAATACGCTCGGGATGATGTACTCAGCGTCCAGTTCGTCGTCGCCGACCACTCCGGCGATGGCGTGCGCGGCGGCGAGCTTCATCTCTTCGTTGATCGTGCTGGCGCGGACATCCAGCGCGCCGCGGAAGACGCCTGGGAACGCCAACACGTTGTTGATCTGGTTTGGATAGTCCGAGCGGCCCGTGGCCATGATCGCCACGTCGGTGGCGATCTCCTCCGCACGCACCTCTGGCACCGGGTTCGCCATCGCGAACACAATCGGCTTGGGCGCCATCGTGCGTACAGCGGCCGCCGACACGGCACCCGGGCCCGACACGCCGACGAGCACGTCAGCGCCCGACAGCAGGTCGTTGGCCGTACCCCGCTCCCCGCGGGGGTTCGTGGCCGCCGCAAGCTCTAACCGCTTGGGGTCGAGACCGGGCCGGCCAGCATAAAGCGCACCCTCGAGATCGCAGACGACGATCTCGCGCACGCCGTGGGCGAGCATGATCTCGGTACAGGCCGATCCCGCAGCGCCCGCGCCTACGACCACGACCCTGAGATCCGCGACGCGCTTGTCGACGACCCGTAGCGCATTCATTAGCGCCGCGAG
>JBDTEE010000189.1:0-12070 GCA_039922645.1 Solirubrobacteraceae bacterium
GAACGTCGGCGGGACGAGCATCTACCGCGCCGACCGATCGCGGCTGCGCGCCGAGGACTCCGCTCAAGCGTGGATGAATGTCACGAGATCGGGTGTTGCCGCCGGGTCTGCGCCAGGAACATGTGCCCGCCTGCGTACCCGCGCAACTCGGCTTCGCGAATCTGTGAGGCGATCGCCTCGCTGTTCAGCGCCGGCGCGATTCCGTCATCGCGCCCGTAGGCGACCAGGGTCGGACAGGTGATCGCGTCCAGCCGGTCCCATACGTCATGGCCCGCGCGGGCCTGTAGTTGAGCTACGCGGGCGGCGGCGCCGGCCGGGTCTCGTTGGCCCTGGCGTGCGGTCAGGCGCTCGGCCAGCGCACGATCGCCAGGATGACCGTCAAGCCGGCGATCATCCCAGCGGCAGTCCGCGAGCCTGAGCCCCGCCGCGCCACGTTGCACCAGGGGGAGCTCGAGCAGCTGTTGCAGCGGATAGGAGGACCCTCCACCGCCGCCGGCCGAGGTGCGGACGATCCCTAAGCGCTGCACCCGGTCGGGATGGGTGACGGCGACCTCCTGCGTCACCATTCCGCTGAAGCTCACTCCCACGACCCGACAGGTGTCCCAACCGACGAGCTCGAGCAGACCAACGACGTCGGCGGCGACATCGGCCATGCGGTACGGGCGCGTCCCCGGACCACTGGCGCCAAAGCCACGGTAGTCCCAGGCGAGCAGATCGAATCCGCCGGCAAGACCGGCAACCATCGGTCGAGCGTCGGCCATCGTTGACCCCGACCGTTGCAGAACAGCAACCGCGGGCCGCTCCCGGCTCGCTCCCAGGACAGCTGCCCCCGTTGACGTCGCTGACCGGCATCTCGCCCGCGAATCTACGGTGGGCGGCTCACCACCGCAAGGGAGGGAGTGGCGCTGACGGACTCGAACCGTCGACCCCGTGCTGGTAAAGGGACGTGCTCTACCAACTGAGCTAACCGCCCGCGGGGACGGATGGTTTTTCAGCGGTCAGGTCAAACGCGGCGTCGAACCCCACGCGCTGGTTTGGATTGCCTGGGATGAAGGCGTCCGTGACCGGAACCAGCGGGTTCGTCGGCTCGGCCGTGCGCGTCGAGCTGCTGTCACGGGGTCACTCGGCGACGGCGCTCGTGCGACGGCCCGAATCAGAGCCGGCGGGAACGACCGCGGCGCACGGTGGCCTCGGGTCACACCAACGCGCTGTCGGCTGGGGCAGCACCGCGGCGGGGGTGAGCGCGTCCGGAGGCACCCCCACCGCGGCGGCGATCCGCAGCAGCTCAGAGACGTCGCCGCGCGCGGTGAGCCGGCCGTTGACCACCGCCTCCTTGACGATGACGCCGAGTCCCGCCGCTCGAGCGGCCGCCAGCGCTGGCCGCCCCGAGGGGTCGAGCAGGTTCCAGGTCACTTGGACCGCATCGAAGCCGCCGGCCTGGACGTTCCGCTCGATCGTGTCCCGCTGCCTGGGTCCGGTGGCGGTGAACCCGATGTACAGGCCACCGGCCCGCAGCCGCGCAAGCTCGTCGCGCACGGCGGCGTCCTCGCGCACGCCGCTCTCGATCAGACCCGAATGGATCTGGTACAGGCACCGTCGCGCGCCGAGCAGCTGCCGGCTCTCGGCCGCCTGACGGCCGAGCGTCTTGATCGACAGGTCCTTGACCTCATTGACCTCGGCGTCGACCCGCCAGCCGGCGGTGTACGTGTAGCCCCGGAAGCCGACGGTCACCGTCGGCGGATCAAGCCCGCGCACAGTCAGCCACGAGCCGAGGGACCCCTCGGCGCGGCCGTAGGACCCGGGCGGCGTCGAAGCGAAGCACGGACCCGGGCGTCCACGCCGCGGCGAGCACCGCGTGAGCGGTGCGCCTCCAGCGCCGGAAGGGCGATCGCGCCGTCGAGGTCGGTGGCGTGGCCGACGTTGATGTACCCCGGCCGGCCGAGCGCCGCAAGCGCCAGCCAGACGCGGGTGACGTCGAGGGGGTCGCACCCAGCTTCATAGAGACCGCGGCGTGACAGTACCCTGGCACCGATGCGACTGTCGGTCCTGCGCTCCTTCGCCCGCGATCCCCTGCTCGCGCGGACGACGATGCCCGATGACCAGCGATCGCACCCAGTGGTCCAGGCCATCCTCCGGCGGCGAGCCGAGGGCTCGCGGCCGGGCGAGCGCACCGACAGGCGACGGATCGCGCTCGTCATCGAGGGCGGCGGGATGCGCGGCGTCGTGTCGGCGGGAATGACCTCGGCGGTCGAGCAGCTGGGGCTCACCGACACCTTCGACGAGGTCCACGGCGCGTCCGCGGGTGCGTTCAACGGAACGTTCCTGCTCGCCGGCCAGGCCGCCTACCTGGCGGCGCTCTACCCCCACGGCTTCGGGAACCCGGCCTTCGTCGGCCTGCGCCAGATGCTCCGCGGCCGGCCGCTCTTCGACATGGACTACGTGGTCGGCGAAGTGTGGCGCCGGCAGCGGCCGCTGCGGGTCGACGCGATCCTGTCGAGCGGGATCGAGCTGCACTGCACCGCCACGGACATCGAGTCGGCGGCGATCGTCGACCTCACCAACCTGGGCGACGGCGACGAGATCCGCTGCGCGATGCGTGCCTCCGGCCGACTACCCTGGCTCGCCGGCCCGCCGGTGGAGTTCCGCGGGCGCCGCTGGCTCGACGCCACGCTGGCCGAGGCGATCCCGATCCACGCCGCTCAGACGACCGCGACCGACCTGCTCGTCCTCCAGACGCGGCCGCACGGGATCCAGCACACCCCGCTGTCGGGTCCGATCGGCCGTCTCACCGACCGCTATCTCCAGACGATCAACCCGGCGCTGGTGGAGCTGCGGCTCACCCGCTCCGAACGCTATGACCGGCTGAGCGCCGAGCTGAGCGCCCGCACGAACGACGCCTCGGCGCGCCCCGCGGTGTGCGTCATCCGGCCGCCGGCGGGAGCGCTGTTCATCAGCCAGACGGAGAACCGTCAGACCGCGTTGGCGATTGCCGGCAGCCACGGGTTCCGCGCCGCCTGGGCCGCGCTGGCGGGCGAGGATCCAGAGCTGCTCAGTATCCAGCGGGCCTACCCGAGCGCCGCCGCGGTTACCGCCGCGCCGCCCCGTGACGCGGAACCGGCCTCACTCACCGGCCGCGCGAACGCGTAGCGCCGGGCGAATCTGTAACGGTTGTCACGCACCGGGGTACATGGGGCGGTGTTGCCGTTCCGCCGCCAAACCTCCTGGCAGCGCCGAGTCACCGACACGGCGCGCAATGCTCCCCAAAAGGGACGCGAGCTGCGCGCTGTCGCCGCCCAACTCGACGTGCCCTGGGCGCGCTCGCTCCCGGCGCGGTTCGTCCGCGAGCGCTTCATGCAGTTCGTCCTCAACCCGCTGATGGACTACTACGCAGCCCGTCGCGCCACCGGCCGTGAGAAGCTCTCGGTGCTCAAGGGGCCGGTGATCCTGGTCGCCAACCACGCCAGCCACATGGACACGCCGGTGATCCTGTCGGCGCTGCCTCGCAAGCTGCGCAAGCGCACGGCCGTCGCCGCCGCGGCCGACTACTTCTACCGGAACCGGCTGGTCGCGTCGGTCGTCTCGCTGATCTTCAACACGGTCCCGATCGAGCGCAAGGGTGGGGGCGGCCTGGCCAAGGACGGCAGCCATCTCGACACGCTGCTGGACGAGGGCTGGAACCTGCTGCTGTACCCCGAGGGAACCCGGTCGCGGGGCGGCGGCCCCGGTCGGGTGCGACGCGGAGCGGCGGTCCTGGCCGCCGCGCACAACCTGTCGATCATCCCGATCCGCGTCACCGGGACGGCGGACGCGATGCCGCCCGGTCGGCCCTGGCCCAAGCGCCTGCGCGGCAGGCTGCTGACCAAGCGCCATCGGATCACGGTCGCGTTCGGCGAGCCGATCCTGCCCAACGGCGGCGACACCGCAGCGCTGATCGAGCGAGTGCAGAGCTTCTTCGACAACAACGGCGACGGCGGCCCCTCGCGCTCGCCCTATCGCCGCCAGCCTCCGGCCACCAAATCGTCCAATGGCGGCGACAAACCCGTCATCGCCGCCAAGGCGATCAACGGCGCCAAATCGGCCGGCGGCAACCTGCCGGCCAAAGGCCCGACGATCAAGAACAGCTGACGCGCCGCGCCGCCTGCGCCGCGCCGGCCCGGGCTCAGTCGTCGTCGTCCAGCCAGTCGGTGGTCCGGGCCACCGCCTTGCGCCACTTGCGGTACCCACGCTCGCGCCGGTCGGGGTCCATGTTCGGCAGCCACTGGGCGGCCATGTGCCAGTTGGCGCGCAGCGCGTCGGTGTCGGGCCAGAAGCCGACCGCCAGCCCGGCGGCGTAGGCCGCCCCGAGCGATACTGTCTCGGCCACGTTCGGGCGCACCACCGTGAGATCGAGCACGTCGGCGAGGATCTGCATCAGCAGGTTGTTGGCGGTCATGCCGCCGTCGACCCGCAGCGTGCTGAGGGGCATGCCGCCATCGCTGATCATCGCCTCCACGACCTCCCGCGTCTGCCACGCGGTCGCCTCGAGCACCGCGCGCGCGAGATGACCCTTGGTGATGTAGCCGGTGAGCCCGGCGATGACGCCGCGGGCGTCGCTGCGCCAGTGCGGCGCGAACAGACCGGAGAACGCCGGTACGAAGTAGCAGCCGCCGTTGTCGTCGACGGTGCGCGCCAGCGTCTCGATCTCCGGCGCCGACCCGATCAGGGTGAGGTTGTCGCGAAACCATTGGACGAGCGCGCCGGTGACGGCGATCGACCCCTCCAGCGCGTACGTCGGCGGCTCGTCACCGACCTGGCAGGCGAGCGTGGTGAGCAGGCCGCTGTGCGACAGGACCCGGCGCTCTCCGGTGTTGAGCAGCAGGAAGCTGCCGGTCCCGTAGGTGCATTTGGCATCCCCGGGCGAAAAGCACGTCTGGCCGAACAGCGCCGCCTGCTGGTCGCCGAGCGCCGCCGCCACCGGCACCCCGGCGAGCTGCCCGCGGGCCTCGCCATACACCTCGGCGGACGGGCGGATCTCCGGCAGCATCGCCCGCGGGACGTCGAGCGCGCCGAGCAGGTCGTCATCCCAGTCGAGCGTCTTCAGGTTCATCAACAGCGTGCGGCTGGCGTTGGTCACATCGGTGAGGTGGCGGCCGGTCAGACGCCAGATGAGCCACGAATCGACGGTGCCGAACAGCACCTCGCCCGCCTGCGCGCGCTCATCCAGGCCCGGTACGGTGTCGAGCAGCCACCGTAGCTTGGGACCGGAGAAGTACGAGGCCGGCGGCAACCCGGCGCGCTCCCGAAAGTAATCCTCGCCGTACGGCGCGGCGAGGGCGCGGACGATGTGATCGGTTCGCGTGTCCTGCCAATTGATGGCGGGGTGCACCGCCTGGCCGGTGTGTCGATCCCAGACGATCGTCGTCTCGCGCTGGTTGGCGATGCCCAGCGCGACGAGATCGCCGGGCTCGAGGCGAGCCTCGGCCAGCGCCCGCCCCACCACCTCCTCGACGTTGCGCCAGATCTCCTCCGGGTCGTGCTCCACCCACCCGGGCCGCGGGTAGACGTGATGGTGCTCCTTCTGAGCGACGGACACGATACGGCCCGACCGATCGAAGACCAGGCATCGGGACGACGCGGTGCCCTGGTCGATCGCGGCCACGTATCGCTCTCTCATCGCTGCCTCTCTCTCACCACGGGATCGCGCCCAGTTCGCGTGAGACGGCCCGGGCCGCCTCGCGTACGTCGGCGAGCAGTTCCCCGCGCGGCTGCCGGGCGGCCAGCAGTCGCTCGGGAGAACCGAAGATACCCATCGCCCCGACGACGAGGCCGGTGCGGTCCATGATCGGAGCCGCCAGGGACACCTGGGCAGGCGTCAGCTCGCCGATCTCGCTGGCCCATCCGCGTTCGCGAATCCGCGCCAGCTCGCGCTCGAGCCGCTCCGCCAGGCAGATCGTCGCATCCGTGAACGCCGGCAGACTCTGCCGGGCCAGTTGGACGGCGACGTGGGGATGATGAGCGAGCAGCACCTTGCCCAGCGCGCTGGCGTGAGCCGGTAGCAGCGATCCCACGTCGAGCGTCTGGAAGCTGTCGTCGGGCCGAAACACGTGATGGACGATCAGGACCTGCGCTTCGTGCAGGGTCCCGATTCGGACCGCCTCCTGGGTTCGCGCGGCCAGCGAGTCTGACCAGTTCAGGGCGCGGGCGCGCAGCTCGTTTCCGTCGAGATAGCTGGACCCCATGTGCAGCAGCGCTGCCCCGAGCTGATACTTGCCGCTCTCGGGGTCCTGCTCGACGAAGCCGACGTGCTGGAGCGTACGCAGCAACCCGTGGACGGTTCCCTTGGGCAGCCCGAGCTCGCCGGCCAGATCGACGACGCCGAGCCGCCGGGTGCGTCCGGAGAGCAGCCGCAGGATCGCCGCAGCGCGCTCGATCGACTGGATCTTGCCGGGCATCGAACGCCTAACCGCGGCGGGGGCAGAGAGTGGGTCGGATCACTTGGACCGCGATATTCACCGAGGCGCGTACGCGCAACACGACACATCATCTCAGAGACGCAACCGAGTTTGACAATGTCGTACGCAGGTTGATAGTCTCGCCGCGCCATGGCGCTGGTGGTGCCACTGTCACCGGAGTCGGCGAGGATCTGAAGGTGGTGAGAACCGAGTTCGGTCGCTGTTGTCTGCGGCCGTGCGCGGGTGACGCCTGGGCTGACGTGGACCGCCAACGCGGTTCCGCGCTGTCGTGGGCGCCGCCCGTCTTCTGAGGACCGCGCCGGGCACGTCACGCGCCGATCGTGAAACTAAATTCCGCGTCTTCGGAGGAGGTTGTGTGGCAACCGTAAGTGACACAAGAGCGCCGAGGGCTTTGCCGCTCCGCTGGCGGAAGGGCTTCGCCGGCGAGCTATGGGCCGAGTTCTTCGGCTGTTTCATCCTGATCGCGTTCGGGGACGGTGTGGTCGCGATGCTGTGGGCCCTGCAGGGCACTGGGCGCAGTTCGGCCGGGCCGCTGCAGTCCTCGGGCGACTGGCTGCTGATCGCCTGGGGATGGTGCCTGGCGGTCGCGTTCGCGGTGTACGTGGCCGGCGGCATCACCGGAGCGCACATCAATCCGGCGGTCACGCTCGGCGCGGCGATCCGGCGTGCGCTTCCGTGGAGCAAGGTCCCGGGGTACTGGGCCGCGCAGGTGCTGGGCTGCTTCTTCGGCGCCGCGCTCGTGTTCCTGGTCTACAACAACGCGATCAACCACTTTGACCAGGTCGGCCACTGCGGCGCCGTGCTAAAGGGGTGCACGCCAATCGTGAAGGGCACACCCGCCTCGCTGGGCACCTACAGCACGTTCGCGACGTTCCCGGCGCCCTACTTCCAGAGCGTCCTCGGGCCGCTGATCGACCAGATCGTGGGGACGTTCTTCCTGGTGCTGTTCATTTGGGCCGTCGTTGACGCGGCCAACCTGGGCGTCGGCGCCAATCTGTGGCCGTTCATCGTCGGCATGATCGTGATGGCGATCGGGATCTCGTTCGGCGCAAACGCCGGCTACGCGATCAACCCGGCGCGCGACTTCGGCCCGCGGATGTTCGCCTGGATCGCGGGCTGGGGCAAGGTGGCATTCCCCGGCGACTACGGCAACATCAACACCTACTTCTGGATCCCGATTATCGGGCCGTTGATCGGCGGGGCGCTCGCGACGTGGGTCTACGACTTCACGATCAAGGACGTCCTCGCGGCCCGCATGGCTCCGCAGCCCGAAGAGCACGGCGAAGGCCCCACCGGGCCAGCGGACATCGGCCAGCAATAGACGACGACCGACTGCTCGGGCGGCGGCGGCATTCCCGCGCCGCCGCCCCGGCCGGCGAACACGGCGCTCAAGGAGAGGGAAATGAAGAAGCTAATCAACTCGCCCGACGCGGTCGTCGCCGACGCGCTGCGCGGGGTCCAGGCGGCCCACGGCGATCGCGTCCGGGTCACCTTTGACCCGTACTGCGTGATCCGTGCCGACGCGCCCGTCAGTGGCAAGGTCGGATTGGTCTCCGGCGGCGGGTCGGGCCATGAGCCGATGCACGGCGGGTTCGTCGGGCCGGGCATGCTGGATGCCGCCTGTCCCGGGGAGGTGTTCACGTCGCCGACGCCGGATCAGATGCTGGAAGCGACCAAGGCGGTGGACGGCGGCGCCGGGGTGATTCACATCGTCAAGAACTACACCGGTGACGTGATGAACTTCGACATGGCCGCCGAGATGGGCAAGGGTGACGACATCGAGGTGGAGACGATCCTCACCAACGACGACGTGGCCGTGGAGGACTCGCTGTACACGGCCGGCCGCCGGGGTGTCGGTGTCACCGTGCTGGTGGAGAAGATCTGCGGTGGCGCCGCCGAGGACCGCCGGAGCCTCCATGAGGTGGGCGAGCTCGGCCGCCGCGTCAACGCCCAGGGGCGGTCGATGGGCATGGCGCTGACCCCGTGCATCACGCCCGCCTCCGGCGAGCCGAGCTTCGAGCTCGCCGACGACGAGGTGGAGATCGGGATCGGGATCCACGGGGAACCGGGTCGCTTCCGCGAGAAGATTGGTCCGGCCTCCCAGGTCGCCGAACGCCTCATGACCCCCATTCTCGAGGACCTGCCGTTCTCGTCCGGTGACAAGGTGCTGGCGTTCGTCAACGGGATGGGCGGCACACCGTTGCTGGAGCTCTACATCGTCTACGCCGAGGTGGCGAAGATCGCCTCGGCGCACGGCCTCGCGATCGAGCGCAACCTGATCGGCAACTACATCACCAGCCTGGAGATGCAGGGCTGCTCGATCACCCTGGTCAAGCTCGATGACGAGATGCTCCGCTACTGGGACGCTCCGGTGAACACCCCGGGGTTGCGCTGGGGCGCGTAGGAACCGGCGGTGACGATCGATCGCGACTCCACGCTGGATTGGATGACCCGGTTCGCGGAAGAGATGGTCGAGCACCGTCAGGAGCTCGTCCGCCTCGACACCGCGATCGGGGACGGTGACCACGGGACCAACATGAACCGGGGGATGCAGAAGGCGCTGGAGAAGCTCGGGGCGTCGTCGCCGGCCGATCCCGGGGCGGTGCTCAAGACGGTGGCGATGGCGCTGATCTCCAGCGTCGGCGGCGCCGCCGGCCCCCTGTACGGGACCCTGCTGCTGCAGATGAGCACCGCCATGGCCGGCCAGGAGCAGGTCGATCTGGCCGGCTTTGCCACAGCGTGGCGCAAGGGCATGGAGGGCGTTCAGTCCCGGGGCAAGGCGCAGCCGGGCGACAAGACGATGCTCGACGCGCTCGGACCCGCCACCGAGGCCCTCGAGCAGGCAGCGGATCTGGACAGCGGCCTGAGCGCCGCGGTGGCCGCCGCCGAGCAGGGCATGAACGCGACGACGCCGCTCATCGCCCGTAAGGGGCGAGCCAGTTACCTGGGCGAGCGCAGCCGGAATCACCAGGACCCAGGCGCGACCTCCACCTACTACCTGTTCAAGACCGCCGCACAAGCGCTGGCGGATTAGCAAGGAGACACACATGGCGAAGTATGCAGCAGCGCTGGACCAGGGCACGACGAGCTCACGCGCAATGGTTTTCGACCACTCCGGCCGGGTGGTCTCGGTCGCCCAGAAGGAGCACGAGCAGATCTATCCGAAGCCGGGCTGGGTGGAGCACGACGCCAAGGAGATCTGGGCGCGCTCCCAGGAGGTGCTGGACGAGGCCCTGGCCAGCGCCGGCGCGAGTGCCGACGATATCGCCGGCCTGGGGATCACCAATCAGCGCGAGACAGCGCTGGTGTGGGACCGCAACACCGGCGAGCCGGTCCACAATGCGCTCGTCTGGCAGGACACCCGGACCGACAAGCTCGTCGACGAGCTGTCCGCCGACGGCGGACAGGACCGATTCCGCGCCACGGTCGGCCTGCCGCTCGCGACCTACTTCTCCGGACCCAAGGTCCGCTGGATCCTCGACAACGTCGACGGCGCGCGGGAGCGCGCGGAGGCCGGTGATCTCGTGTTCGGCAACATGGACACCTGGCTCATCTGGAACCTCACCGGCGGGACCGACGGCGGCTTGCACATCACCGATGTGACCAACGCCAGCCGGACGATGCTGATGGATCTCAAGACGCTCGCGTGGGACACCGAGATCGCGGCCACGATCGGGGTGCCGATGTCCATGCTCCCGGAGATCCGCGCCTCGAGCGAGGTCTACGGTGAGGTCAAATCGGGCGGCGGCTTTGCGGGCGTGAAGATCGCCGGCGACCTCGGCGACCAGCAGGCGGCCACCGTCGGCCAGACCTGCTTCGACGTCGGCCAGGCCAAGAACACCTACGGCACCGGCAACTTCATGTTGATCAACACCGGAACCGAGCTGGTGCATTCCAAATCGGGCCTGCTGACCACGGTCGGCTACAAGATCGGCGACAACGACGCGATCTACTGCCTGGAGGGATCGATCGCGATTACCGGGGCGCTCGTACAGTGGCTGCGCGACAACCTCAAGCTGATCAAGGCGGCGCCCGAGGTGGAGGAGCTGGCCAAGTCGGTCGATGACAACGGCGGCCTGTACATCGTGCCGGCGTTCAGCGGCCTGTTCGCGCCGTATTGGAAGTCCAATGCCCGCGGCGTGTTCGCCGGCCTGACCCGGTACGTCACCGCGGGTCACATCGCCCGCGCGACGCTCGAGGCCACCGCGTTCCAGAGCCGGGAGATCGTCGAGGCGATGGCGACCGACTCCGGCGTCACGTTGGACTCGCTGAAGGTCGACGGCGGCATGGTCCACAACGACCTGCTGATGCAGTTCCAGGCCGACTTGCTCGGCGTGCCGGTGATCCGACCCGAGGTCGCGGAGACCACGGCGCTCGGCGCCGCCTACGCGGCGGGGCTGGCCACCGGGTTCTGGAACAGCCAGGAGGACCTGCGCGAGAACTGGGCCGAGGACAAGCGCTGGACGCCGAACATGGACGCCGACAAGCGCGACGAGTACTACAAGTACTGGAAGAAGGCGGTCACCCGGACCTTCGACTGGTTCGACTAAGCGCCGGCGGTCCTCGAGGGCGGTCTCCGGGCCGCCCTCGACGTTCCGATCCAACGACGAGAGGTACGCTGCAGACATGGCCACACTGAGCACTGACGTGCTGGTAATCGGGGGCGGCGCCACCGGTTCCGGCGTCGCCTGGGACGCGGCGCTGCGGGGGTTCGACGTGGTGCTGGTCGACCGCCAGGATCTGGCCGAGGGGACCAGCGGCCGCTTCCATGGGCTGCTGCACTCCGGCGGGCGCTACGCGGTCAAGGACCCGCGCGCCGCGCAGGAGTGCGTCGGCGAGAACCGCATTCTGCGCCGCGTCGCCGCCGACTGCATCGAGGACACCGGCGGCCTGTTCGTCACCACCGCGTGGGACGACCCGGCCTACGCGGACACGTTCGCGCAGGGCTGCGCCGACACCGGCGTGGACTGCGAGGAGATCGACGTGGCGCAGGCGCTGCGCTCCGAGCCGCGCCTGAACCCGCAGATCTCGCGCGCGTTCCGCGTCCCCGACGGCAACATCGACGTCTGGAAGACGGTGTGGGCGATGGGCCACGGCGCTCAGCAGCGCGGCGCCCGGATCCTTCCCTACCACGCCGTCGTCGCCATCCACCGCGAGGGCGACGAGGTCACCGGCGCACACGTGCGCGATGCCCGCACCGGCGAGGAGTCCGACATTCACGCGCGCGTGACGGTCAACGCCACCGGCGCGTGGGCCGGCCAGGTCGCCGATCTGGCCGGGATCGAGGGGGTCAGGGTGCTGCCCGGCCGCGGGATCATGATCGCGATGAACCACCGGCTGGTCAACACGGTCGTCAACCGCTGCCAGATGCCTACCGACGGGGACATCATCGTGCCGATCCGGACGGTGTCGGTGATCGGCACCACGGACCAGCACACCGACGATCCCGACGACCACACGATTGACCAGCATGAGGTCGATCAGATGCTCGACGACGGCGAGAAGCTGGTGCCCGGCTTCCGGAGCGCGCGGGCGCTGCGGGTGTGGACCGGCGTGCGGCCGCTGTTCGAGGACGCCAAGCAATCCGACACCGATACGCGCGACGTAACCCGCGCCCA
>JBDTEE010000190.1:0-30033 GCA_039922645.1 Solirubrobacteraceae bacterium
CAAGTCAAGTGCCCAGTTCGGTGCTGCCACCGGAACGTTCACCCCCGGCACGCGCCGGCTGGCTTTCGGGCTGAACGCCTCCTCGGGCGCCTTCATCTACGCCCCCACCGCCGTCTACATCGCGAAAACCTCCGGCTCCCCCGCCCAGGGACCGTTTCTGGCCCCCGCCGATCCGCTGATCGTCGCCCCCCAGTACCGCAGCCGGCAGAACACCGGGCCGGGAGGAATCCAGGCCATCTACGCCACCCAGCTACCCATTCCCCACGCCGGCACTTACACCGTGCTGAGCATGACGCGGACCGCCCACGGATTGATCGGGGCACCGGGGGAAATTGCCGTGGCCGCTTCCTCGCCGATCCCCGGGGTCGGTCAGCACGCCCCGGATGTCGCGACCGATACGCCCGCCACCGTGGGCGGAAACATCAGCCTGCTGACCACCCGCCTGCCGCCCGAGCAGATGCACTCGCTATCCCTGAGCGCCGTCCTGGGCAAGCGGCCCGTGGCCCTGCTCTTCTCCACCCCACAGTTCTGCATCTCACGGATATGCGGCCCCGTAACCGATGTCACGGTGTCCCTCCAGCACGAGTTCGCGGGACGAATCACTTTCATCCACGAAGAGGTCTACGCCCACAACCAGCCCAAGCAGGGCCTGCGCTCCCAGATGAAGGCCTTCCACCTGGAGACCGAGCCGTGGCTGTTCATCATGAATCGCCGTGGGATCATCGTTGCCCGGCTCGAGGGGGCGTTCGGGACCACCGAGCTGCGCCAGGCCCTGAACGGCGCCCTGCGATGAGCCCTCGCCGCCTCAGCGCCGCGCTCGGCGTGCTCAGCACCACGCTCGCCCTCGCCGCCTGCGGATCGAGCGCGAGCGGCGGCGTGACCGTTCCCAAGGTCGCGCCCGCTCGGCAGTTCACGCTCGCTCAGTTCGCCCCCACGGGCACGCCCAGACCCGGCCATGCCGTGACCATGTCCTTCTCGATCCAGCTGCCCAACGGCAAGACGCTGACCAGCTACAGGACTGGCCCGGGTCCCCACACCGGCGTGCACCTGATCATCGTGCGCGATGACCTCGCCTACATCATCCACCAGCACCCGCCGATCACTCCCAGCGGAGTTTTGCATCAGCGCATCACGTTCCCCGCACCCGGTCCCTACCACGTGCTGGTCGACGTGTACCCGAACATCCCCGGTGGCCAGCCCAACTTCCAGCTCTCTCGCAGCGTGCAGGTGGCCGGTCCCTACCACCCACAACGCCTCCCGGCCTTTCACGCCAATCAGGTCATCGACGGCTACCACTTCGACATGCAGCCCCACGCGCCACTGCACGCCATCCAGGCCGAGTTCCTGGAAGTGAAGGTGACCTCGCCGCAGGGGCGCAAGGTCACCTTTACGCCCTGGTTCGGCGCCTTGGCCCACGCCATCTTCTTCCGCCAGGGTTCACTGGACTACTTCCACACGCACATCTGTGCGCCCGGCGCGCCCAACTGCGGCAGCCTGGCCGGCGTCACGGCCAGCCGAGTCACCGGCCACGCCACACCGGGTCACCTCACCGTCGGCGTGCTGCTGCCGGTCGGCGGCACCTGGCGCTTGTTCCTGCAGCTCAAGCAACACGGGAAGATCCTGACCGCGCCCTTCACCCTGAACGTCGCCTCTTGACGCACTGGCCCCTGAGCTGAGCGCTCATCGCTATCCTGATGCGGACGGGGGTGCTCTGTCCGAGTTCTTTCCGCACCCCCAGACGATTCTTCACCTCTAGTCGACCTCATGGCCTCGCGCACCAAGCAAAAGGAAGAAGCCCGAGCGCGCCGGCTCGCCGAAGAGCAGGCCCGCGCTGAGCACGCCCGCCGCGAGCGGCGTCTGCGCATGATCGGCGGGGTGGTCCTGGCCGCCCTCGCGGTGGTCGCGGTGGCCATCGCCGTCTCGAGCGGAGGCGGCAGCGCTGCCACCGGTCTGCAGAAGGGACCCCAGCAGGCCAAGACCGTCACCACGGTGAGCAGTCTGCTCAGCGGCATTCCCCAGTCCGGCGCGACGATCGGTAGTCCCACCGCGCCGGTGACCATGACCTACTACGCCGATCTCGAGTGCCCCATCTGCCAGGACTTCACCCTTCACGGTGGCCTGACGCCGCTGATCAGCAACGAGGTGCGCCAGGGCAAGGTGAAGATCCTCTACAAGGCCTTCGAGACCGCTACTCGCGATCCGTCCGTGTTCAAGACCCAGCAGGTGGCCGCCCTGGCTGCCGGCAAGCAGAACCACTTCTGGAACTACGCCGAGCTCTTCTATCACGAGCAAGGCCCGGAGGGATCCGGCTATGCGACCGAGCCCTACCTCCAGGGCCTGGCCAAGCAGATTCCCGGTCTGAACCTGACCCAGTGGGAGTCTGACCGCAACGACGCCACGCTGGCCACTCAGGTGGCGACCGACGAGTCGGACGGCAACAAGATCGGCGTCTCGGGCACCCCGACGCTGGTCTTCACCGGCCCCAAGGGGCAGAGCGCCATCGCCACCGCGGCCACCTACTCACAGCTCCAGCAGGCCATCAAGAAGGTGGCGTGAGCACGCTGAGCGCCACCCGGCCGACCGCGGCCGGCGCGTCGACCGACCGCCGGCTGCGCATCGCGATCCTCGTCCTGACCCTGATCGGTATCGGCGTCGCGGGCTACCTGACCTACGTCCACTACGAGGGCCTGAAGGTCCTCTGTCTCTCCAGCGGCGGCTGCGAGACCGTCCAGGCCTCGCGCTACGCCAAGCTCGACGGGGTTCCGGTGGCCGTGCTCGGACTGGCCGGCTACATCGGCATCCTCGGCTCGCTGATCATCCGCGGGGAGACGGCCCGCGTGGCCGGCTTCGCCATCGCCCTGATCGGCTTCGGCTTCAGCATGTATCTCACCTACCGAGAACTGTTCACGATCAAGGCCATCTGTCAGTGGTGCGTGTCCAGCGCTGTGCTGATGACCATCCTGGCCGTGCTGACGGCCATCCGGGCCCTGCGCGACGAGCCCGCCCCGGCCTAGCCAGGCCACCCGTCCGCTGAGGGCCCCATCATGGTGGCGTGAGCTGGCGTACCACCCGCGCGGCTGGCCGCACCGCGCAGAGCACTCGTCAGGTTGCGGTCGTCGACCTGGGCTCTAACTCCTGGCGTCTGGTCGTCTTCAGCTACGTCCCGGGAAGCTGGTGGAAACTGACCGATGAGCTTTATGAGACGGTCCGGATCGGTGCCGGCTTGGCGTCGAGCGGCCAGCTCAGCCTTGAGGCCATGGAGCGCGGGCGCGAGACGCTGTCGGTTTTCCAGCGCTTCTGCCGGGCCGAGGGTCTGAGCGCCGAGGACGTGCACGTGGTGGCCACCTCGGCCATCCGCGATGCGAGTAACGGCGCCCGCTTCCTGTCCGCTGCGGAGGCGGAGACCGGTCTGCGCATCGAGGCCCTCTCCGCCCACGAGGAGGCCTGGTTCGGCTATGTGGCCGCCATCAACACGAGCACCATGCGCGATGGCGTGGTCCTCGACATCGGCGGCGGCAGCCTCCAGCTAACCGCGGTAGCCGAGCGCCAGGCCGGAGTCATCGCCTCCTTCCCGCTCGGCGCCGTTCGCGTCACCGAGGAGTTCCTGCCCGGTTCGAGTCCGGCCAAGAAAAAGGATCTCTCCCGCGTGCGGGCACACGTGCGGGACACGCTCTCGACGCTCGACTGGCTGTCCGGCTCAGGCCCGCGCCTGGTCGGCATCGGTGGTGCGGTACGCAACCTGGCCGCCGCCGCAGCGGGCTTTGACGGGGCGTTTGACGTTGGCGTCCAGGGCTTCGTACTGCGACCCGAGTCGCTCTCTGAGCTGGTCGGCCTGCTGGCCGGTCTGCCCGCCGAGGAACGCGGTCAGCTGCCCGGGATCAAGCCCGGCCGCGGTGACATCATCCTTGCCTCCGCGCTGGTGCTCGAGGCCGTCGTTGAACTGGGCGGCTTCGACGGGATCGAGACCACCGAGGCGGGGCTGCGCGAAGGCGTGTTCATCGTCCGCACTCTGCTGTCCGGATCCGACCCACTGTTTGAGGACGTCCGCGGAGCGGCGGTTCGCAACCTCGCCGTTCAGTACGAGTCAGACCTGCCTCACGTCGAGCACGTGGCCCGGCTCTCGCTGGAGATGTTCGACAGCCTGGTGGCCGGCGGCCTGTTCGAGCCGCAGGACGGGGAGCGGGAGCTCCTGTGGGCCGCAGCCATGCTCCACGATGTCGGCATGACGATCTCCTATGACGATCATCACAAGCATTCCCGCTACCTGATCGAGAACGCCGAGCTGTACGGCTTCGATCCCCGTGAGCGAGCCCTGATTGCCCAGATCACCCGCTATCACCGCAAGGGGGTACCCAAGCTGGGTGTCATTGAGCCGCTGACCCACAGCGGGGATGAGGAGCTGCTGGATCGCTGCGCGGTCATCCTGCGTTTGGCCGAGCACCTCGAGCGCGGCCGCGACCAATCGGTCTCCTCGGCGCGCCTGCGGGCCAACGGGCATGGTGTCGACCTCCACCTCGAGGCGGCCGGGGACCTCACCCTGCCCCGCTGGAGCGTCGAGCGCTACGGCGACGACGAGGCCTTTGAGCGGGTCTTCGACCGGCGCCTGATCATCGGCTGATCTGGACTGCGAACCGGTGCGCCGCTGGACCAGGACGCCCGTGGCGTCGTAGAGTGACGCCCATGCTCTGGTTGCTGCGCCACACGGAGGCGGCCGACGGCCTACCCGATGACGAGCGTCCGCTGACCGAGCGGGGAGTGCGCCAGGCCCAAGACGCAGGCCATGCCCTCGAGCGCCTGGGGGTGAAGATCGACGTCTGCCTGTCCAGTCCCAAGCTGCGAGCCCGGCAGACGGCGCAGTACGCCTGCGCTCCGCTCGGGGTCGAGGTGACCGTCGACCGGCGCCTGGCCGGCGAGCCCATTGACGTGGAGGAACTGATCGCCGGTCTGGGCGAGGTGCTGCTGGTCGGCCACGACCCGTCCTTCAGCCTCCTCCTGCACGACCTCACAGGTGCTCAGGCCCGCATGCGCAAGGGCGGCCTGGCCGCCGTCAAGGAGGGCGAGTTGATCACCCTTCTGCGACCCAACGAATTGGCGGCCATCGCCGTGCGCGACGGCGTCACGTGACCGATTCGATGACTCAGGCCGGATCCGGAGCCGAGATCGCTCTCGATGACCGCTCGCTGTACGTCAACCGCGAGCTTTCCTGGCTGGACTTCAACGACCGCGTCCTTCAGCTGGCCGAAGACGAGTCGGTGCCGCTGATCGAGCGCCTCAAGTTCCTGGCCATCTTTGTCACCAACCTCGACGAGTTCTTCATGATCCGGGTGGCGGGCGTGCACGACCAGGTCGATGCCCGCATCGATTCTCGCGGTCCCGACGGCCTGAGGCCGACCGAGCTGCTCGAGCGGATCGCCGAACAGGTACGCAGCCTGGACCGCCGCCACTCCCGCGAGTTCTCCGACGTGATCTGCCCTGAGCTCGACGAGGCCGGCATACACGTCACGACCTGCCGGGGCTCAGGCGCCCCCGCCAGTGACATCGAGCGTCATTTCCGTGAGCAGATCTTCCCTGTGCTGACACCGCTGGCGGTGGGCCCGGGCCGGCCATTCCCCTACATCTCGAATTTGTCGCTCAGCCTGCTGGTTCGCCTCCAAGACCCCGACCTCGATCACGAGGCCTTTGCTCGGGTCAAGGTCCCCAAGGAGGTCTTGCCTCGCTTTGTCGAGATCAGCAAGGACACCTTCATCCCCCTCGAGGACATCATCGCCGAGCACCTCGACGTGCTCTTCCCGGGGATGGAGATCCTCAGTTACGACCTCTTCCGCGTCAGTCGCGACGCTGACTTCGAGGTCTCCGACGAGGCGGACGACCTGCTTCAGGCCGTTGAGGATGAGCTCCGCCGCCGCCGTTTCGGCGAGGTGGTCCGCCTCGAGGTCGGGGCCAGCATGGAACCCGCGCTGCGCACCCTCCTGATCGAATGGCTGGGCGTGGACGAGGTCCAGGTCTACGACGTCGACGGTCTGCTCGACATGAGCGATCTGTGGCAGATCGCCAACGTGGACGGCTACCCCGAGCTCCGGTGGCCGAGCTGGACTCCGGTCACGCAGACCGGCCTGAGCGTCGCCGCGGGCGCGTCCGAGAACCAGCCGGACGTATTCCGGGCCATGCGCTCCAATGACGTCCTGGTCCAGTACCCCTACCAGTCGTTCTCCTCCAGCGCCGAGCGTTTCGTCAAGCAGGCCGTGGACGATCCGAACGTCCTGGCCATCAAAATGACCGTCTACCGAACCTCAGACGACTCGGCCCTGGTCCCGTCTCTGATCGAGGCCGCCGAAAAAGGCAAGCAGGCCGTCTGCCTGGTCGAGCTGAAGGCCCGCTTCGACGAGCGCCAGAACATCCGCTGGTCCCGCGCCCTGGAAGAAGTCGGAGCCCACGTCGTGCACGGCATTCCCGGGCTCAAGACCCACGCCAAGGCGATCCTCATCGTCCGCCGTGAACGCACCGGGGTGCGTTACTACGCCATGATCGGCACCGGCAATTTTCACGCTAAGAATGCCCGCCTCTATGAGGATTTCGCCCTCTTCACCACCGACCGCGAAATAACCGGCGAGGTGGCCAACCTGTTCAACACCCTGACCGGCTATGGCCACCCCGAGCCACAGGGCAAGGCCCTGGTTGCTCCCACCTGGATGCGCAAGCCGCTCATCAGCGAGATCGAGCGCACGGTGGAAGCCCACCAGGCGGGCCAGCCGTGCCGGATCGTCATGAAGATGAACTCACTGGTCGATCGCCAGCTCATCCAGGCCCTGTATCGCGCCTCACAGGCCGGCCTGCCCATCGACCTCAACGTACGGGGCATCTGCTGCCTGGTCCCGGGCGTCCCCGGCGTGAGCGAGACGATCACCGTCGTCTCCATCGTGGGCCGCTTTCTCGAGCACTCCCGTATCGTCTCCTTCCACCGCGGGGATGAGCATCTGTACTACATCGGCTCCGCCGACCTCATGCCCCGTAACCTCGACAAGCGCGTCGAGCTGATGATCCCCATTGAGGCGCCCGAACTTCAGGCCGAGCTCGATGACACCCTCGAGCGCTGCCTGGCCGATGACACCAACGCGTGGGTGCTTCGCCCCAACGGTCACTGGGAGCGCCGTGACGGACGCACCCGCAGCGTGCACGAGGAGCTCATGGAACGCACCCTGGCCTGGGCCGCAAGCTTCGCCAGCTGATCCCAACCTCGCCTAGCGCCTGTTTCCATGCACAGCACCCTGCTGCTCGTCATCGTCGTCGCCACCGCCCTCGCCTTCGACTTCACCAACGGCTTTCACGACACGGCCAACGTCGTCGCGTCCTCGATCTCGACCCGGGCCCTGTCGCCGCGCACGGCGATCGGCATGGCCTCGATCCTGAATTTCGTGGGCGCGTTCGTCTCCCTGAAGGTGGCCGCCACGGTGGCGACCGGGATCATCAACGCCGGGCAGGTCACCGAGCTGATCGCCTTCGCCGGGCTGGTCGGGGCGATCGCCTGGAACCTCGTTACCTGGGCCTACGGGCTGCCCTCGAGCTCTTCACACGCGCTCATTGGCGGCGTCATCGGCGCCATGCTGGCTGCGGTGGGTGGTGGCGGAGTGAAGTTCTCCGGCCTTCTGGACAAGGTGATCATCCCGGCCCTGATCGCCCCCGTGGCCGCGTTCATCGCCGCCGGAGTGGCCATCATCATCATCTACCGGATTTTCGCCCGCCGCCGCCCGGGCCCGGTGACCCGCGGCTTTCGCATTGGGCAGATCTTTTCGAGCTCTCTTCTCAGTCTGGCCCATGGCACCAACGATGCCCAGAAGACGATGGGCGTCATCACGCTGGCCCTGGTCGCCCACGGAACCCTGAGTGCCAAGCACGTCTCGGTGCCTGTCTGGGTGATCATCTGCGCCGCCACGGCCATCTCCCTTGGTACCTACGCCGGTGGCTGGCGGATCATCCGCACCGTCGGCAGCCGGATCATCCGCATGGACTCGGCCCAGGGCTTCTCCGCTCAGGGCGCGGGGGCGATCGTAATCCTGCTCTCCTCCCATTTCGGCTATCCGCTGTCCTCCACCCACGTCATCTCCGGCGGAGTCATGGGGGCGGGCGCGGCCAAGCGCCTCTCGGCGGTGCGGTGGGGCGTGGCCGGCAGCATCGTCGCCGCCTGGCTCATCACGTTGCCCGCAGCCGGACTCTTCGGAGCCGCCGCCTATGCCGTGGTCAGCGTGTTCGGCCACGGAGCGACTGGTCCATTGATCGTCGCCCTTTTCGCCCTGGCCGCGCTGGCCGGGTCGTTCGCGGCGCGCCGCCGACGGATGACGGCGGCCGCGAGCGCCTGAGAGGACTCGGTGTCCGGCGGTCAGGCGCCGGATGGCGCCTGACCGTCTCCCCGGTTGCTCAGCCTCCGGCGGGGAGGGAGGCCGGCCGAGTGCCGAGCTTCACCTTGATGTGCAGCGTCTGCCCACCGCGCTTGACGGTCATGGTCACCGTCTGCCCGGGGCTATAGGTATCGACGCCGGCGATGAACTGGTCGGTGGAGGTGATCGTCTGGCCGTTCACTGCCGTGATCAGGTCCTGAGCCTTCAGCCCCGCGGCGGCGGCCGGACCATTCGGCTGCACCTTGCCGACCTGCGCTCCGCCGGCCGAGTTCGAGATCAGCGAGACCCCAACGTAGGCGTGGCTGATCTTTTCCCCGGCGATCAGGCGGTTGGCGATCCCGGCCACAGTGTCGGACGGGATGGCAAAGCCCACTCCGGAACTCGAGCCCTGACCCGAGGCGTTCTGGTTATTGGTCTCGATCTGATCGTTTAGGCCGAGCACGTGCCCACTCGCGTCGAGCAGAGGACCACCCGAGTTGCCGGGGTTGATGGCTGCGTCGGTCTGGATCGCGTTGGGGATCGTGTAGTTGTTCGGCGCGGTGATGCTCCGGCCGGTCTGGCTGACAATGCCCTGCGTGGTCGTCTCGGGCAGGCTGAACGGGCTGCCGATCGCTACCACCGGATCGCCGACCTGCGCTGCATTCGAATTGGACAGCGGGATCGGGTGGAGCTCCGAGGAGGGCGCGTTGACGTGGATAACCGCCACGTCGGTCGAGGGATCGGTCCCCACAACGGTAGCCGAATAGCTCTTGCCGTTCTGGAAGTTGACCTTCACGGAGGTCTCGCCGGCCACGACGTGCTCATCGGTGAGGATGTCGCCACGGGTGTTGTAGACAACGCCTGCGCCCTCACCCTGAGTCTTCTGGCTGCCGCCGCCTCCGTAGAAGCCGAAACTGGGGCTCTGGCTCTGCGCGGTGACAATGATGTCCACCACTCCCGGGCTGGCCGCCCGGTAGATCTGGTTGATGCTCATCCCGCTCTGCTTGCTGAAGCTGGCGGGCAGGGCGGCTTGCTGCGAACGGGTGACGGTGGTGGTCACGGATCGGTTATTCGAACCGGATCCGCTGGCAATGATCAGGGCGATCACTCCCCCCGCTATGGCGCCGCCGATGATGGGAACCCATCGGCTGAAACTGCTCATGTTCTACTTCTCTCCTGGATTGTCATGTCGGACTCCTACCGATAGCAGTAGAGCGCCCTTCGATGAGAACGCTTTCAGAGTCAGGGAAGAGATCAGTAAGAGCGTTACCCACGCTGCTCGAGTATGAGAAGCAGCCTAGCTGCCTCACGCGCAGCTGCGCGGGTCATCCGCCTCCAGGTTAGGCGGATGGTCTGAAAGCCCGCGGCCAGTGTGGCTGCGTCGCGCTCACGGTCGGTCTCGAAACTGCTCGGATCGCGGTGATATCGGTAGCCGTCAAGTTCGACGATCAGCTTCTGCTCCGCGAACAGCGCGTCTACCTCGTAGCCGCACACCCGGGCGTTCATCCTGGGTGTCGGTAGCCCGAAGCGCTTCGCGAAGGCCAGGAAGGCGTCTTCGAAAGCGGACCGGGTCGGTGCCTCGACGCTCAGATCCCTGAGCCCCGGTAGACCGTCCAGCTCCGACAGCGCCAACCCGGCGTGCAGCCGTGCGTCGTTGATGGCCCGGGCGAGGTCCGAAGGCTTCAACCGTCGTGAGATGTCACGGAGCGTCCGCGCCGGACTGGTCACCCGAATGCCGTCCCGCCTGCGGATATGCCCCTTCAGCGTCTTGGAACGATGGGTGCGCACCCCGGGTCGGCGCCGATCGCCCATCACCGTCACCTCCGGGCGTTCGGGCCAGCGAGGGCGAATACCCCACAGTGCGGCCGCGGATTCATGACTCATTACGGCGCCAGCGGCCAATTGGGAGATTTTCCTCGCCAGGCGAGAGTTATCTCCCATTACCGGACAGAACCCCTCATGACCGGCCGGAGTCTGGCGAGCGACTGCGCTGGCCGCTCAAACTTTTACACTTCCGTCACTTCTGTTCTGAAGCTAGGGCGACGAAGTAATCCAGTGACTCAGGATTGGCCAGCGACTCACGCGACGCGGCCTGATCGGCCGGTGTGCCGGTGAGAATCCGCTTGACCGGCACCTCGAGCACCTTGCCCGACAGCGTGCGTGGCACCTCGGGAATGGCCCGGATCTCGTTCGGGACATGCCGGGGTGAGCAGTCCTCGCGCACCCGCCGGCGGATCTCTGAGACCAGCGAGTCGTCCAGCGAGGCGCCGTCGCGCAGAACAACGAACAGCGGCATCCAGCCGTCAGTTCCAACGCGGGGCAAGTCGACCACAAGCGCGTCGATCACCTCGGGAACATCAAGCACGGCGCGGTAAATCTCGCTGGTCCCCATCCGCACGCCGCCCCGGTTGATGGTCGAGTCAGAACGCCCGTAGATGATCGCCGTCCCCCGGGTAGTCACCTCGATCCAGTCGCCGTGGCGCCAGATCCCGGGATACATGGAGAAGTAGGACTCCTCCAGCCGCGAACCGTCTTCATCGCCCCAGAAGAACACCGGCATCGAGGGCATGGGCTTGGTGATGACCAGCTCCCCAACCTCCCCCACCAGCGCCCGGCCGTCGGGATCCCAGGCCTCGACCGCACACCCCAGGCAGCGGCACTGGAGCTCGCCCAGGTAGACCGGCCGAACCGGCACTCCGCCGACAAAGGCGGTGCACATGTCCGTCCCGCCCGAGGTGGAGAACAGCCAGATGTCCGCGCCGAGCTGGTCGTAGACCCACCTAAAGCCCTCCGGGGACAGGGGTGATCCGGTAGACCCGACGGCCCGAAGAGCGCTTAGGTCCCGGCCCTGTGTCGGGTTCACCTCCCCCTTCATGCACGAGGCGATATAGGCCGCGCTGGTCCCGAAGGTGGTGATCTGGGCCGACTCGGCCAGATCCCAGAGCACGTCCAGGGACCGGTAGCCCGGATTGCCGTCGAAGAGGACGATCGAGGCCTCGGTGAGCAGCACCCCGACAAGGAAATTCCACATCATCCAGCCCGTGGTCGAGAACCAGAACACGCGGTCCTCGGACTGCGCGTCGAGGTGCAGGTTCATCTTCTTGACCTGCTCGATGAGGATCCCGCCCTGCCCGTGGACGATCGGCTTGGGCAGACCGGTGGTGCCCGAGCTGTAGAGCACCCAGAGCGGATGGTCGAAGGGCACGGGCGTGAACTCGAGCGCGTTCTCTGAGCCGAGGAAGCCGTCCTCCCAGCCACTGCCGTCCAGGTAGCCGAAGCGGACCACCTTCTCCAGGGACGGGATCTCGGCGGCGACCCTCTCGACCGTCTGCTCACGGTCATGGTCCTTGCCGCCGTAGCGGTAGCCGTCGATGGCCAGCAGGACCTTGGGCTCGATCTGGGCGAAGCGATCGATCACGCTCGGGGCGCCGAACTCGGGAGCCGCCGAGGACCAGACCGCCCCCAGAGACGCGCAGGCCAGCAACGCGGCCACCGTCTCGGGAATGTTCGGCATGTAGGCCACCACACGGTCGCCCTCTCCCACTCCCAGAGCCCGCAGGCCGGCGGCGATGGCCGCCGTCTGGACGCGCAGCTCCCCCCACGTCCATTCGCCCAGTGGACGCAGCTCGGAGGCGTGACGGATGGCCACCGTGCTCTCATCCTTGCCCCGGAAGATGTGCTCGGGATAGGAGACCGTCGCCCCGGGAAACCAGCGTGCGCCCGGCATCTCCCCGCCGGAGAGCACGGCGTCGGGCTGGCTCGAGAAGCGGACCTCGAAGAACTCGACAATCGAGGACCAGAAGTCCTCGAGCTCATCGACCGACCACTGCCACAGGGCGTCGTAGTCCGCAAACTGAAGGCCCCGCGTGCGCTGAAGGAATTCCTCGTAGCGGGTGACGGTGGACCGGCGGATCCGTTCGGGGCTCGGCTCCCACAGGAGCTGCGGCACGTCGCTCATCGCCGGGAAGTATCCCGGAATACACTCGCGGCGATGAATCTGCGGGCGCCGTTCGCCGCCACCGTAGTCGCGGTGACGCGAGCCATCGACGAGGCGGTGAGCGCCGGTGCGCCCGTGATCGTCCTCGAGGCCATGAAGATGGAGCACGAGCTGGTGGCTGACGTCGACGCCACCGTGGAGCGCCTCGAGGTGAAGGTCGGAGACAACGTCGAAGAGGGCCAACTGCTTGCCGTCCTGGCCCATGACGGGAGTCCGGCAGCCACGCGCGAGGCGAGCCCGTCCGAAACCGATCACGGGCCACTGGACGAGGTCAGAGAGCGTCACGCCGTGGGGCTCGACGAAGCCCGTCCCGAGGCCGTGCACAAGCGGCGCGAGCGGGGGCGCCGCACGGCCCGGGAGAACCTGGCCGACCTGCTCGACCCGGATTCGTTCGTGGAGTACGGGCCGCTCATGCACGCCGCCCAGGAGCAGCGTCGGCCCAAGCAGGAGCTGATCGAGCGCACCCCCGCCGACGGCCTGGTCGGCGGGATGGGCGCCGTGGCCGGCCAGCCCTGCGTGGCCATGTCCTACGACTACACGGTCCTGGCCGGCACCCAGGGGATGCGCAACCACCGGAAGAAGGACCGGCTGTTCGAGCTGGCCGAGCGCCGGCGCCTGCCGGTCATCCTGTTCGCTGAGGGTGGCGGCGGACGACCGGGGGATGTCGACATGCCCATCATCGCCGGTCTCGACTGCCGGGCCTTTCATCTCTTCGCCCGGCTCAGCGGGCTCGTGCCCCTGATCGGGATCGCCTCCGGCTACTGCTTCGCCGGCAACGCTGCTCTGCTCGGCTGCTGTGACGTGGTCATCGCCACCGAGGACGCCAGCATCGGCATGGGCGGCCCGGCCATGATCGAGGGCGGCGGCCTGGGCGTGGTCGCGCCTGAGAACGTCGGCCCGATCGATGTTCAGGACGCCAACGGCGTCGTCGATCTCCGCGTGGCCGACGACGCCGCTGCTGTGTCCGCCGCCAAGCGCTATCTGGGGTTCTTCGCCCGGGAAGCGGTGGCGCCGACCGCGCCGAGCGCGCCGCCCAGCGACCCCGAGGTCCTGCGCGATCTGATTCCCGCCAACCGCAAGCGCATCTACGACATCCGCGCGGTGATCGACTCGTTGTGCGATGAGACGCTCGAGCTCCGCGGTGGCTTCGCGGCCGGCATGGTCACCGCCCTGGCCCGAATCGACGGCCGCCCCCTGGGCGTGATCGCCAATAACCCGGCCCATCTCGGCGGGGCCATCGACGCCGACGGCGCCGACAAGGCGGCCCGCTTCATGCAGCTCTGCGATGCCTTCGGGCTCCCCCTCCTGCTGCTCTGCGACACGCCGGGGTTCATGGTTGGCCCAGACGCAGAGCGCTCGGCCACCGTACGCCACTTCTCACGGCTGTTCGTAACCGGGGCCAACCTGGAGGTGCCGACGGGGACCATCGTGCTGCGCAAGGGCTACGGGCTGGGCGCGCAGGCGATGGCCGCCGGGAGCTTCAAGGCGCCGATGTTCACCGTCGGCTGGCCGACCTCGGAGTTCGGGGCGATGGGGCTTGAGGGCGCAGTGCGCCTGGGCATGCGCCGCGAGCTCGAGGCGATCACCGACCTCGACGAGCGCCAGCGTGTCTATGAGGCGACCGTGGCGGCCGCCTACGAGCGCGGCCGCGGGGTGAGCATGGCCGCCTACTTCGAGATCGACGACGTGATCGATCCGGCCGACAGCCGCCGCTGGATCCGCACCCTGTTCGACGACGCCGGACCGGGCTGGTGGGTGCGGGCGGGCAAGCGTCGCCCCAATATCGACACCTGGTAGCGGGCGGCTATGCCGCGCAGTCCGGGCAGGCTCCGTGCAGCACGATCTCGTGCTCATGAACGCGCATCGGGACCCGGCGGCTGAGCCGGTTTATCGCCGTCTCCAGACCGTCGTCGGTAAATGGCGTCACGGTCCCGCAGTTATCGCAGACCAGATGATGGTGGTGTCCGGGCCCGGGGCGGATCGGTTCGTAGCGTGCCATGGCCTGCCCGATCTGGAGCTTTTGCACCAGGTTCAGGCGCTCCAGTTCGTCGAGGATGCGGTAGATGCTGGCCCGGCCCACGGGCCTACGCCGAGCCCGCAGCTCGTCCTCGATCTCGATCGCCGAGAGAGCACAGGTCTGCGAGTCGAGCAGCTCGACCAGCGCTCGGCGGGCGGCACCGGCGTGATGCCGGCTTTCCGCCAGCACCCGCTGGGCGCGTTGGGTCCACTCCTCGGTGTCGTTCTCGGCCATGGTTCTCAGTCTAATTTCTCGGTTCCGTGACCCCGCGCACCAGGAGGCGGGACACGCGCAAACGTGCGTCTGTCGTGACCAGAAAGGCCAGCAGGTAGATCGCGCTGGCCACGGCGATGATCGCGGAGCTCGGGGGCAACTGGGGGATCAAATAGCTGAGCGTCAATCCGACCCACGTGGAGACGACGGCGAGCCCAGCGGACAGGAGCAGAGCGAGGTAGGGATTGGGAGTGAGCCGCTGGGCGGCTCCCGCCGGCGCGGCGACCAAACCCAGCAGCAGTAGCGCCCCGATCGCCTGGGTGGCCTCGGCCGTGGTCGCGCCCAGGAGCGCGAGGAGCATCAGGCCCAGCGCCCTGACCGGCACTCCGCGAGCCGAGGCGGTGCCTGGGTCAACGCTGGCGAACAACAGGGGCCGAGCGATGGCCAGGACGGCGGCGGCCACGCCCGCGCCGATGATGGCGGCGAGCCGGCCGTCAGCCGGGCTGAGTCCGAAGATCGATCCGAACAGGGTGCGGGCTCCGAGCAGTCCGTTCCCGCCTCCGGCGCCGGCGCTGAACAGGGCCAGGAAGAAGACTCCGAGGCCGAGAATCCAGACGAAGACAATGCCGATGGTGACATCGTCGGCGCGTGAGCTATCGCCGAGGCCACCGAGGATCAGGGCCAGAAGGATTGTCCCCGCGAACAGGCCGATGCGGGTGTCGACGCCGGCCGCAGCGGCGGCCAGAGCACCGGTAAAGGCAACATGCGAGAGGGCGTCGCCGGCAAACACCTGAGCGCGGAGGACGACGAAGTAGCCGACCAGGCCGCAGGCCAGCGCAATGGCGGTGCCGGCCAGGAATGCGGTACGCACGAACTCTTGGGCGAACATCAACTGCGCCCGTCCATGGTTGCGCCAAAGCGCAGCAGGGTCGGGTGATCAATCACCCCGCGGGCGACGCGGACGATCACATAGACCGAAAACGCCACCGTCGTGATGTAGAACCCGACCGGGTAGTTGTAGAAGTAGGCGAGCCCAAGCCCGACCCACGTGATGACCAGGCTGAGCAGGACGGTCAGCGCGAGGCTCCAGCCGATCCGGGCGGTGATGAGCTGAGCGGTCGCGGGCGGCGCGACCAGGACGGCGAAGACCAGGAGCACCCCCGTGATCTGTGCCGTTGCCGCAACCGCCAGACCGAGAACGAGCAGAAAGGCCAGCGCGAGGGTGCGAGCGGGCACACCGCTGGCCCGCGCGACCGGTTCGTCGACCGAAGCGAACAGCAGCGGTCGTCCGGCCACGGCAAAGAACGCCAGCGTGAGCGCGGCGACGATGCCCAGCGTCACCACCTGCCCCCGGGAGATACCGAGGAAGTCGCCGAACAGCAGATTCTCATAGCTCGAGAGCACGCCCTGATAGAGGCTGAGAAAGAGCAGGCCGCAGGCCAGCCCGAAGGCCTGCACCGCGCCGGTCACAGCGGACTCCTCGCTACGATGGCCGCGCGCGCCCGAGCCCGCGGAGGCACCGATGACCAGCGCCGAGGCCCCGCAGAAGGTGAAGTAGCCGGCGGCGGCGGGCAGACCGATCAGCAATGCGCCGGTCGCCCCCGGGAAGGCCATCAGCGACAGGGTGTGGCCGGCGAAGCTCTCGCGACGCAGCACCATGAACCAGCCCACGACGCTGGCCATGACGGCCACGATGGCGCCGGCCTCGAGCGCATTGACCATGAACGGATAGGCCGTCAGCTGCTGGAAGTCCGAAACGAGATCGAGCGACAGGCTCGGGGAAGCTGGCATGCTCTACCCGTGCTCGTGGCGGTCGCTGTGATGGGCCGGCGCATCGGGCAGGCCGGCCACGAACAACCGGCCGTCGGCGGTCTTGAGGACCTCGATCGGGACGCCGTAGAGGCGGCTGAGCGTCTCCGCGGTGATCACTTCCTGGGGTGGGCCGACCGCCGCCTGTCCCGCCCCGAAATAGACCACCCGGTCCAGGTAGGACAGGAGCGGATTGACGTCGTGGGCGACCAGCAACACGCTGACCCCCTGCTGGCGGCAGATTCGCTCGAGCAGCGCCGCCACCGCCGTCTGGTTGGGTAGATCGAGGCTGTCCAGAGGCTCATCGAGGATCAGCACCCGCGGCCGGCTGACCAGTGCTTGAGCGATCAGCAGTCGCTGCTGCTCGCCACCCGAGAGCTTGCCGATAGGACGCGAGGCGTACTGCTGGGCACCGACCATCTCGATGGCCTCCTCGACCCGATCGCGACCGGTCCGCCTCAGGGGAAACCCCCACCGCATGCCGTCGAGCCCCAGCCGGACGAGGTCAACGCCGCGTATCCGGACGCTCGCGTCGAAGTGACGGCGCTGGGGCAGGTAGCCGACCTCGCGGTTGGCCGCCCCGGGTGGACCGCCCAGCACTGACGCGGTTCCGGCGGCGAGCGGGAGCTCACCAAGCAGAACGCGCAGCAGCGTGGTCTTGCCCGACCCGTTGGGCCCGAGGATGGCGACGAACTCGCCCACGGCGATCGTGAGGCTGACCTCGCGCCACACCGTCCGGCCGCCGATCCGGGCGTGAGCGGATTGCAGCCGCACCAGCGGCTCTGCGCCCTCCGGGCCTCCGGGCTTCCGACCCGCGCCACCGGGCGCCTCGGCTCGGGGCATCGACATCACCGGCCGGTCGCCTGGTGAAGCGCTTGTTGGAGGCTCGTGAGCTCCGTGACCTGCCACTGCTCGAAGGTAGCCGACGCCGGGGAGAGGGTCTCGGTGATCGTGGTGACGGGGATCCCGGCGCTGCGCGCCAGCGCGTTCACACGCTGTACATCGGGGGTCGCGTTCTGGCTGTTGTAGACCCACACCTTGATCTGGCGCTTCTGCGCCTCGGTGTCGACCGTCTGCTTGTCCTGCGCGGTCACGTCGGTCCCCTCGGCGATCGCCTTGGCAAAGCTGTAGGGCGTCATCAGCCGTAACCCGAGCGCCTGTCCCAGCGGCTGGAAGATGCTCTCGCTGTAGCCGACCGGCACACCCGCGTAGCGGGCTCGGATCTGCGCAATCAGCCGGTGGTACTCCGCGAGGCCGTGCTTCTGGAAGGCAGCGCGCTGGGAAGCGAAGTACGCGCTGGCCTGCGGATCAAGGCGCGTGTAGTCCGCCGTGATCGCGCTCACCACCCGCTGAACCGAATTCGGTGAATACCACTGATGAGGGTTATCGCCCTCCTTGAGCCCGAGCAGTCCTCCGACGTCCAACACCTGCCGGGAGCCCGATGGGTTGGCATCGATGAGCTTCCGCGCCCAGTTGTCGTATCCGATCCCGTTGACGATGGCCATCTGCGACCGGGCCAGCGCGATCCCGTCCCCCGCCGTCGGCTCATACGAGTGGGGATCGGTGCTCGGGTTCACGATGATGCTCTGCACCGCCACCTTGTTGGCGCCCAACTGGGTGGCGATGCTCCCCCAGAAGTTCTCGGCGGCCACAACCTGAACGCGGCCCGACGAGGCATTGCCGGCCGGCCCCGCCGCGCGCCCGCACCCGGCCAGAAGGACGAGGCTGGCGCCAAGTCCGGCCAAGACCCGCGACGACATTGAGAACACTGCACTCCTTCCAGAGCTGACGGCCCGATCGACGGGGTCAGCTTACTATAGGAATGAGATTCAGTCTCGTTTCTATTGGAGCGCGGCGCAGCCGGCGCGGCCCGGGCGGCTCCCCGCGCACCGAGCTACGCCCGTCCACCGAGCTACGCCCGGCTAACCGCGGGGGCGGGGGCGGCGGAGAAAAGGCATCCGGGGTCCGGCGGGCATGCCCGAGCGGGAGTCACGGCTCGAGCCGCCGCCGGTACCCCGGGCCGCGGGGAGATTTCTCACCCCGCGAGCGACGAGGCGCACATTCGTCGCAGTCAGTTGACGCCCCAAGGTGACGGCGGGCGATGCAGGGCGCAGGGATGCTCCGCAACGACCTCCCGACTCCTCCGTTTCGGTGACGCCAGTTCGACATGAGCCGAGGGTAAGACCGCGGGCATCAGCTCTCTGTAAGAGAAGGCTGAGGATCGCCTGAAAGAGCCAGCGGCCGGCTGGGGCGAACGGGGGCGCTGACCGCCGGCAGCTGGACTCGGACCTCCAGCCCGCCCGTGTCCGGCGCGCTCAGCGTGAGCCGGCCGCCATGGGCCTCGGTCACCGAGCGAACGATCGACAGCCCGAGACCGAAGCCGCCCTCGGTGCGGTGCAGGCGACGGAAGGGCTGCACGAGTTGGCCGGCGGTCTCGGGGTCGATCCGCTCACCTCCATTGCGCACGATGAGCTCGGCGTGTTCGCCGAGCACTCGCGTGCTGACCTCGAGGTGGCCGCCCCGCTCGTTGTGGTGGATTCCGTTGTCGAGCAGGTTGCCCACCAACCGCTCGATCAGCGCCGGATCCCCGCGGGTCCAGGCCGGCCCGAGCTCGCGGCTGATCGCTACGTCCGCGTCCTTGGCCCGCGCCCGCAGATCGGTGATGCAGTCTCCGGCCAGCGCGGCCAGATCTACCGGCTCTCCCGGGCCGGCGGACGCCTCGCTGCGCGCCAGCAGGAGCAGGCTGCCGATCAGCAGCTCGTTGCGGTCGACGGTGTCGCGGACTGTCTCCCCCATGGTTCGCAGCTCATCCACGCTGGCGTCGGGATCAGCCAGGGTTACATCCACCTCGGTGCGCATGATGGCCAGTGGCGTGCGGAGCTCATGGGACGCGTTGGCGACAAACCTCCGCTGGCTGGCGAAGGCGGCGTCCAAGCGGGCCAGCATCCCGTCGAAGGTGTCGGCCAGTTCGCGCAGCTCGTCGGCTGGCCCGGCCAGGGCGATGCGCTCGCCCAGGTTCTCGCCCGACACACGCTGAGCCGTGGCGATGATGGCCCTCAGCGGGCGCAGGGCGCGTCCGGCCAGCAGGTAGCCCGTGGCGATGGAGACGAGGGTCATGGCCACGAGCGCTCCGAGATATTCGAACAGGAGCCGGTGCAGGGCACTGTCGGTGAGCTGGCGCTGAATGGCCCGGGCCAGCTTGACCTCGGGCGAGCCGGGCGCCGCACCGAGGGCCCGGCTGAGGAGCCGGTCGGAGGACACCGGCTTGCCGAGTCGCCGCAGCGTGGTCGTGAGCTGGTGGTGGTCGCGCAGCCCGTCGCGGACCAGGATGTAACCGATGGTCAGTAGGACGGCACCGGTGACCAGAAAGACGGCCCCGTAGAGCAGGGCCAGACGCAGACGGATGGTGGGCGCCGGCCACCTCCGGCGACGCGGTGCGGGCGGCTCGGCGGCGGCGCCCATCACGCCATCCGGTAGCCGACTCCGATCACCGTCTCGACGATCGGAGGGTCGCCGAGCTTGCGGCGCAGGGTCATGATCGTCATGCGGACCACGTTAGTGAACGGGTCGGTGTGCTCGTCCCACACCCGCTCGAGCAACTCCTCGGCCGAGACGGTGGCGCCGTCGGCGGCCATCAGCGCCTCGAGCACGGCGAACTCCTTGCGGGCCAGCTCGATCTCGTGTCCGTCGCGGGTTAGCCGCCGGCGAGCGGGATCGAGCTCGAGCTGCTTGTGGTGAAGCACGGGCGGCCGGCTGGGCCCGGCCCGCCGCGCCAGAGCGTGGATACGGGCCACCAGCTCGGCAAACCGGAACGGTTTCGGCAGATAGTCATCGGCACCCAACGAGAGGCCATCGATCATGTCCTCGAGCGCGCCCGCGGCGGTCAGCATGAGAATGCCGGTCTCCGGACGCTCGCCCCGCACCGCGCGGCAGACATCATCGCCGTGGACCCCGGGCAGATCGCGATCCAGGACGAGGACGTCGTAGCGCACCACCCGGGCCTTGGCCAGCGCCTGCTCTCCGTCCGGGGCGAGATCTACAGCCATGCCCCGGCGGCGTAGCCCCCGGGCGATGGCATCGGCCAGGCGTCGTTCGTCCTCGGCGATCAGTACACGCACTCTTTCAGCATGATCCCTGACCCATAAGGACGGCGTAAGAGACTTCCGCCTGGGCGGCGGAAGCCAAGGAATAGCCGCTGTCAGATATACGCCGCCGTTCAGCATTACACAGAACGACGTCACAACGGATCATGCTACGGTGCTCGGGGATGGCGCCGGACCAGAACATCGCCGAGAGGGGCATGGCCGTTGGCCTACGCGCCCTGAACAAGGTCGCCTCCTCGGGGGCGATTGACCGGCTCGGCCTGCGCGACCCCGCCGTGCGTCTGCTGCACCAGGCCAGCAGGACCACCGGGCGCACCGCCGCCCGCGCCGGACGCACGTTCGCCGCCGCCCAACGCCTTTCCCGTCCCGCCCGCCAACCGCGCGGTCCCCGCACGGATCTGTTCGATCTGGAGCCCTCCGACGAGCAGTCCATGCTGCGTGACTCCACGCGCGACTTCGCGCTCGCGCGGGTCCGCCCCGTCGCGCAGGACGCCGACGCCGACTGCGCCACCCCACCCGAGCTGCTCGGCCAGGCCAACGAGCTTGGCCTCAGCATGATCGGTGTCCCCGAGGAGCTGGGCGGCGCCGTCGAGGAGCGCTCAGCTGCCACCACCGTCTTGATGAGCGAAGCCCTGGCCCAGGGCGACATGGGCATCGCCGTGGCCTGCCTGGCTCCGGCCGCCGTCTCCACCGCGATCAGCCTGTGGGGCGACGCTCAGCAGCAGGCCACCTACCTGCCCGAGTTCGTGGGCGAGGACGTGCCCGCGGCAGCGCTCGCGGTAATGGAGCCTGGCCCCCTGTTCAACCCCTTTTCTCTGGCCACCACTGCCCGGCAGGCCAGCGGCGGCTATGTCCTCAACGGCGTCAAGGCGCTCGTCCCGCGCGCCGCCGATGCGGAGCTGTTTGTCATCGCCGCCTCACTCCAATCGGACCCGGTCCACCCCGCTTTGTTCATTGTCGAGTCGGGCACCGAAGGGATCTCCATCGAAGCCGATCCGGCCATGGGCATCCGCGCCGCGGCCACGGGACGTCTGGTCCTCGAGGAGGTTCAGCTTCCGGCTACCGCCCTGCTCGGTGGCGGTGAGCGCTCGGTGTTCACCGAGTGCATCCAGCTCGGCCGTCTGGGCTGGTGTGCACTGGCCGTCGGCACCGGGCAGGCCACGCTCGACTACGTGAGTGACTACGTCAAGGAGCGCAAGGCCTTCGGCGAGCCGATCTCCAACCGCCAGGCCGTAGCCTTCACGGTGGCCAACATGGCGATCGAGCTGGACGGCCTGCGCCTGGCCACCTACCGGGCCGCTGGTCGTGTCGACCAGGGCCAGGAGTTCTCCCGCGAGGTCGCGCTGGCCCGCCGCCTGTGCGCTGATCGTGGGATGACGATCGGCTCCGATGGCGTCCAGATGCTGGGCGGCCACGGCTTCGTCAAGGAGCATCCGGTGGAGCGCTGGTACCGCGATCTACGCGCGGCCGGCCTGATGGAGGGCGCACTGCTCGTCTAGTGGCTCCATGATCAACCTCGAAGTCCCCAAGAAATTCAGCGGCCTCGTCGCCCAGTCCCACCAGGTGGCGACGGAGGTATTCCGCCCCAACTCCCGCAAGTACGACACCGCCGAGCACGAGTACCCCAAGGAACTCGACATGCTCGCCGCACTGATCGACGGCATGAACGAGAGCGGCGCGCTGGGTGGCGCCGGCGCGGGCACGGTCGGCGGCGGGTCCAACGGTTCGGCTTCGAAGTCCGGCTCCGGCTCGGGCGAATCCGGGAACCGCAACGGATCCAATATGGCCTCACTGCTCGGCCTGATCGAGCTGTGCTGGGGCGACGTTGGACTGCTGTTGGCCATGCCCCGCCAGGGTCTCGGCCAGGCCGCCATCGCCGCGGTGGCCAACGAGGAGCAGCTCAACCGCTTCGGCGGCAAGTGGGCCGCGATGGCCATCACCGAGCCCGAGGCGGGCTCTGACTCCGCCGCCATCCGCACCACGGCCCGCCTGGACGGCGACGAGTACGTGCTCAACGGCGAGAAGATCTACGTGACCTCGGGCGATCGCGCCGAGTTGGTCGTGGTCTGGGCCTCGCTGGACCGCAGCCAGGGCCGCGCCGCCATCAAGTCCTTTGTGGTCGAGCGCGATAACCCGGGCCTGAAACTGGACCGGCTCGAGCACAAGCTCGGCATCCGCGCCTCGGACACGGCCAACTTCTTCCTCGAAGACTGCCGGGTGCCCAAGGAGAACCTGCTCGGCGATCCGGAGATCGTCCTCAAGGGCGGCTTCTCCGGCGTCATGCAGACCTTCGATAACACGCGTCCGCTGGTGGCCGGGATGGCCGTGGGCGTGGCCCGGGCGTGTCTGGAGACCACGCGGGACCATTTGTCACACGCCGGCGTCGAGATCGACTACGACCTCCCCCCGCTTCTGCAGAGTGCGGCTGCGGCCGAGTACATCGCCATGGAGGCCGATTGGGAGGCCGCCCGCCTGCTCACGCTCCGGGCGGCCTGGATGGCCGACAACAAGAAGCCGAATTCGCTCCAGGCCTCGATGGCCAAGGCCAAGGCGGGCCGGATGGGCACCGACATCGCCCTGCGCTGCGTGGCCCTGTGCGGAGCCACCGGCTACGCCGAGGGCGAGCTGCTCGAGAAGTGGGCCCGTGACGCCAAGATCCTCGACCTGTTCGAGGGCACTCAGCAGATCCAGCTGCTGATCGTGGCCCGTCTGCTGCTCGGCAAGACCTCAGCCGAGCTCAAGTAGTCAGCGTCCGCAGGTCGGCCAGGATCTCTTCGGGCTCGAGTTCGAAACGGAGGTCGGTGATCCGAAAGGTTCCGATCCCCAGCTTGAGCAGGTCTCCGTCCTTCTTGCGGTCGCGCTCCATGTCAGCCAACGAAGAGTGATAGTTGCGGCCGTCGAGTTCGACCACCAGCTTGAACTCCGGCCAGTAGCAGTCGATCTCCCAGCCGCCGATGTACACGTTGCGCTCCGGCGGCGGGATGTCGGTGTCTTTGATGAGGCGATCGAAGGCGCGCTCGAGGTCAGACTTGCGGTTGGGTCCGGGCCGGTAATCGTGCAGCGCTCTTCTCAGGTTGGCCAACCCGGGCCGGCGGGTGTGACGGGTGAGCGTCTGCTCGAGAGACTTGAAGTCCAGCGCCCGGCGGCGGACCGCCTCGGTGATCAGACGTTCGAGCTCGGCCTGGGCCTCGCAGTTGGCTAGTTCGAGCAGCATGCGGGGGACCGAGCTCACCCGTAGCCCGTTCCGGGTCCGGACCTCGTCGTCGCCCACGTGAGCGGTGCAGTGAACGACCAAACCTGTTCGTTCCAGTCGCTCGGATTCCGGCACGGTGACCTCAATGCGACGGACGTTCACCGCTCGCAGATCCCAGACAGCTGCGGCCGTTCTATGGCTCAGGAACGAGTGGTCGCCGCAGGTCAGCTGAGCAGCAAGAAGCCGACCGTGAGAGGTCAGCCGGGGGTGCCCGACCGCGAACACATCTTTGTGGATCTGGTGGAGCAGCCCCCGGTCGACCCAGCTGCGGATCTGGCGGGCGGTCAGCCCCAGTCGCATCAGCTGCTCTGTCGTCACCAGTCCGAACTGCCGCCCGGCCAACTCACTCACGCGGAAAAAACGACCCCTGCGGTCACTTTTTCCGCGTGAGTGCCCCATCGAGCCCACACTGCCATGGGCCAGACCCGCCTCAGTAACAATTCAGCGACAGAACTGTCAAATAAGTCCGGCGTCCGGCGCGCTGGCGACACTCTGAGGCGTGAGCCGCACCCGCTCGAACCTCGACGACACGCAGGCGGCGGGGCCGGGCCCCGCCCCGATCGTGGTCGGGATCGCGGTTCTCGTGGCGTGCGTCGAGTTGGTGCTCGGCTCAGCTCAGGCCTTCTGGCTCTGTGTGCCGGCTGCCCTGTTGGCGGCAGCGCGCTGCTCGGGGCGGCGCGCCGCCGCGGTGTCCACGGCAATAGTGATCGGAGCGGCCTACGCCCCGCTGGCGGCGCAGCCGCGGCTGGTCGGCAAGCCGTCCCCGGCGCTCGCGCTGCTGGTGGGACTGGCCAGCGCGGCAGTGCTCACCGTGGTCCGCGAGCGACTGGAATCCGAGCGTGACGCCCTGGGCGACTCGGCCCTGACCGATCCGCTGACCCGGATCGCCAACCGGCGCCTCCTGCTCGCCCAGGCCGAGCACGAGATCGCCCGCCACCGCCGCGCCCGGCAGAGCTTCGCCCTGGTGATGCTCGACCTGGATGGCTTCAAGCCCCTCAACGACCGCTTCGGCCACGCCGCCGGTGATGAGCTACTGCAGGAGGTGGCGGCCGCGCTCAGCCAGGCCATGCGCGCCCAGGACACGGTCGCGCGGCTCGGGGGAGACGAGTTCTGCGTGCTGGCCCCAGAGACGGGGATCGGGGGCACCGACCGGCTGACGGCACGGGTGGCGGGCGCAGTCGACAGCGTGGCCGCCGGTACCCAGAGCGTCAGCGCCAGCATCGGCGTGGCGCTGTTTCCTGATGACGGCGTGAAAATGGCCCGACTGCTCCAGGTCGCCGACGAGCGACTGCTGGCGGTCAAGCGTGGCCGGGGTGAGCACCGGCGCGCGGCCTAACTGTTGGGGTCCCCGACCACCAGCGCAGCCTCCCGGCGCAGAACGTCCCAGGCCCGCCGGACGTCGGCCTCCCTGGTGCTCATCTGACCCACGGCCAGCCGCAACACGTACCGGCCACCGAGCACAGCATGGGAGATGAACAGCTCCCCACTGGCGTTGACTCGCTCCAAAATCAACCGGTTGACCTCATCGGAATCAGAAAACCGGAAGCAGACCACCGAGAACGGCCGCGGCGCGCATAGCTCCCAGCCATCCTCGTCCGCCACCCAGCCCTCGAAGAACCCTGCCAGCTCCACTCCCCGCCGGACGTGCTCCATCAACCCGGAGCGGCCGAAGCAGCGCAGCACCGCCCACAGCTTCAAGGCGCGAAAGCGCCGGCCCAGAGCGGGGCCGTATTCGCTCAGCGACAGAGCGTCCTCAGCATCGGGGGTGCGCAGGTATTCGGGGATCAGGCTGAACGCCGCCCGTAGGGCCTCGGGCCGAGCTGACCACAGGAGTGAGCAGTCCATCGGTGTGAGCATCCATTTGTGGGCGTTGACCACGACCGAATCAGCCCGCTCGATGCCCGAGAAGGCCCAACGGAACTCCGGGCAGACCATCGCGGTCCCCGCGTAGGCTGCGTCCACGTGCAGCCAGGCGCCCGCCTCGGCGCACGCGTCGGCCACCGCCGCCACCGGGTCCACGGAGGTCGTGGCCGTCGTACCGACCGTGGCCACCACGGCAGCCGCCTCACGGAGATCTCCGAGCTCGGAGACCTCAAGACGGAACTCGTCATCGCTGGCAACCTTGCGCAGGCGCAGACCGAGCATCCGCGCACCCTTCTCCACAGACGAGTGGGCCTGGTCCGAGCACACCACAAGGTCACGTCCGGTCAGCTGACGGGCGGCAACCAGGGCAGCAAAGGTGGAGGTCGAGGCGCTGTCCTCGATGTGCCCGTGCCAGCCCTGGGGCAGGCCGAGCAACTCAGCCACCCACTTCAGAACCACGGCCTCCAACTCGGTCGCGGCGGGTGCCGTGCGCCAGAGGATGGCTACCGAGTTCAGGGTGGCGGCGAGCAGCTCAGCCAGGATGGCCGGCTCGGCCGCACTGGTGGCGAAGTAGGCGAAGTACCGGGGGTGCTGCCAGTGCGTCACGCCCGGCAGGAGGATCTCGTCGAGGTCGCGCAGGACGGCAGAGAAGGGCTCACCATCCTCGGGGGCGGAGTCCGGGAGGCGGGCGGCAATCTCCCCCGGGGCCACGGTGGCCAACACCGGCAGATCCCCGACCCGTTCGAGGTAGCTGGCCGCCCACTCGAGCGCGGCCGCGCCGTCGCGGCGCAGATCGGTCAAGCCGCGGCCAGCATCGGGACTCGTAGAGCGCCCGCCGTCCAGCCGCTCACCGTGAGGCCATCCGCCGGCGCACGGACTCCGAATAGGCGGCGGGGCGAAAAGCCAGCACGGGATCGTCTGAGCACTCGATGCCGTCGGTTCCCCGCGAGGGGTCGAAGACCAGCACGTCGTCGCCCTGATCGCGCTCGGTGTCAAGGTCAGTCACTGAGAGCGTCCCCACCGTCACCTTCCGCCGGCTGCGCGGCCAGGCCGCGCTGGGGTCATCGACCGGGTCGCCGGGAGCGGCCACCTGGACCTGAAGGGAGAAGATCACCGGGGCCGAGGCCATCCGCTCGCGGATCCCGGTCTGCAGGTAATCCCCGGGCCGGCGCCGGGCTGCCCAGGGGGTCAGACGCTTCACCCCGGCCGCCGGGCGCAGCTCGTAGCGGACAAACCGTGAGCCACCGTCACCATCCACCCAGCGAAAGGCGTGCAGCCCGTAGTAGGGAATCGTGTTGTAGCCGGCCGGAGGCGACAGCGAGGGGACCAAGCGGGGCAGGACGCGCAGGGCCTCCGGATGATGGCGGAGGAACAGCGGGAAACGCCAGGCAGCGGCCGGGCCGGCGGCCTGTGCGCGGATCAGCTCGATGAAACCCTCCGGCGTGCGGGTCGGGAAGACGGGCGAGGAAACCGCCACGACGTCGGTCCGGGAGCCGTCGGGCAGATAGAACTTGACCGCCAACCCGCGTGGATCCGGGGCCCAGTCGGGATGCTTGGGATTGCCCGAGCCGTTGGAGAAGCGCACCGTCACGGGGACCTCGGGGCCGGCCAGATGAGCGGCGCGCGAGAGCTGTGAAGCGTCCGCCGTTGGGGTGAACGTGCCCCGGCAGATGACCCCCCGGGCGTGGAGGGCACGGAAGCCCGAGTGCTGACCGAATACCGAGGCCGCGGTGTCGACCGCCTCTGCCGGGGTGAGCGCCACGGTGAGAACCCTATTCGACGCGCGTGAAGCTGATTCCAGCCGCGATCAACCTGTCGATCAGTGCCTGCCCCATGGCCACCGCCGGGGTCACCTGACCAGCGCTCGCCGGGAGATCGTCCCGGGCCAACGACAGCGCCGTCTCGGCCAGCATCTTGGACGTTTCGCCATAGCCCGGGTCGCCGCCGGCGACCTCGGTGATGACCCGTGAATTTCCACCCTCGCCAAGGAAGCGGACCTTGAACCAGGCCTTCTCCCGCTGCTCAACACTCGGGCCCTCACCCGGATCCTTGAGCTTGAGCAACAGCTGACGCGTGGGCGGAAGCTGGGCCAGGGCGACCACCGCCCCCACCCCGCCGATTAGTCCGGCCGCCATCGGCAGGCGCTTGATGGCCAGATAGTGGCCGTAGCGGAAGTCCGGCCCGTAGCGGTCCAGGGCCGCGGCCGAGCGGAGTACCACCTGCGGATCGATGGTCGGCATGGGCAGGACCCAACCTCCGGCGGCCTCGACGCGCCGCGGTGGACCGGCGATCCCCCTCACCTTGCGTCCGGCGGGGCGCGGCTCGGCGCGCTTGCGCTCGTTGGCGGCCTGGCGACCCTGGCGGAGCCGGCCCATCGCGTTGACCGCCGAATGAAAGGTGCCCCCCGAGAACGTGCCACCGGCGCGGACGAAGCCCTCGACCCGCAGAGGCACGCCCTCGGGCAGCTGCAGAACCGTGAACAACGCCCCCAGGTCGTGAGGGATCGAGTCAAACCCGCAGGAGTGCACGAGGCGTGCTCCCGTGCGCTGGGCCTCGGCGTGGTAGCCGAGCCACATGCGGTCGACAAACTCGGGCTCGCCGGTCAGATCGACATAGTCGGTCCCGGCGGCGGCGCAGGCGGCCACCAACGGTTCGCCGTAGTTGAGGTATGGCCCGACCGTGGTGATGACCACCTGGGTGCTGTCGGCCATCGCTCGCAGCGATTCCGGGTCACCCGCGTCGGCCTTGATCAGTGGCAGCGTGGCCAGATCCGGGTCAATCGCGGCTACGCGCTCGCGGACGGCCTCGAGCTTCTCCTGGTTGCGCCCGGCCAGCGCCCAGCGCAGCCCCGGCGCGTTGCGGGCCAGGTACTCGGCGGTCAGCCCGCCGGTGAAGCCGCTGGCGCCGTAGACGACGATCTCATGCTCTCGGCTCCCCGCCTCAGGCATCGCCACCCACCTCCTGGGCCAGCCGCATCGCATCGGTCAGATTCACGCCGGCCCGAGCCGACATCCAGCAGGCCACCGGCGCGGCGATCCGCTCCGAAGCGTGTGCGGCCACCCCGGCCAGAGCCAGCACAGCGTCGATCTCCTCTGAGCTCGGGGCGGGAACCCCGAGCTTGTCCGCGTAGGCGGCGAGCCACTCAGGCGCGTTCATCGGTGCTCACCCTACCCGCATTGGGCAGAATGAGCCGGCGCAACCCGACCCCTCAGGCCGGGCGTGCGCAAACGGCCGGGATGGCCCGTGCCGAGCAACTACCAACGGATAGAAGGCGGTACACGAATGACAGTCCTCGACGGCAAGGTGGCGATCGTCACCGGATCGGCCCGCGGCATTGGCCGGGCCACGGCAGAGCTGCTCTCCGAGCAAGGAGCCAAGGTTCTGATCAACGACCTCGACGGCGATGTGGCTGAGCAGGCCGCGGCCGAGATCGACGGAGAGACGCTGGTTTTCGCCGGCGATCTCACAAAGCCTGGGGTGCCCGAGGAACTGGTCAAGAAGGTGATCGACGAATGGGGCCAGGTGGACATCCTGGTCAACAACGCCGGCTACACGCTGGACGCCCCGATCCACAAGATGAGCGATGACTGGTTCCAGCGTATGCTCGACATCCACACCGTCGTCCCGTTCCGGATGTGCCGGGCCGTCGCCCCCCACATGCGCGAACCGGCCAAGCAGGAGCGTAACGAGGGCCGGGAGGTGTTCCGCAAGATCGTCAACGTGTCCTCGATCTCGGGCACGATGGGCAACGCCGGGCAGGCCAACTACTCGGCGGGCAAGTCCGCGGTGGTGGGCATGACCAAGACGCTGGCCAAGGAATGGGGCCAGTTCAAGATCAACGTCAACGCCGTGGCCTTCGGCTTCATCGAGACCCGTCTCACCGCCGCCAAGGAGGAGTCGAACACGATGGAGATCGATGGGGACAAGGTTCAGCTGGGCATCCCCGAGCAGCTGCGCGGTATGGCCTCGATGCTGATCCCGCTCCAGCGACCCGGCACCCCCCAGGAGGCCGCCGGCGGGATCTTCTTCCTCTGCACGCCGTGGTCGAACTACGTTCACGGCCAGGTGCTCAACATCACCGGCGGTCAGTTCGGCGGTATGACCAGCTGATGAGCGACCCGGCCCCGATGGGGCCGCTGGTTGTCGCCCATCGTGGCGCCTGGGGTGAGTTCCCGCAGAACTCGCTCCCGGCGCTCGCGGCGGCCATCGAGACCGGCTGTGAGATGGCCGAACTGGACGTGCGACGCACGCGGGACGGCCGCCTGGTGGCCATGCACGACGCTCGGGTCAGAGGGACCCAGGTGGGGGCACTGGATCACGCCGAGCTCACAGCCCGCCTCCAGCCCGGTCAGGCACCGCTGCTGGAGGAGATGATCGAGCTCGCCGCCAACCGAATCGCCCTCGAC
>JBDTEE010000191.1:0-13645 GCA_039922645.1 Solirubrobacteraceae bacterium
TGCTCGGCGAACGCGAGGAGTCGTTCGGCGAGTGACGTCGAGCGTCGCGAGGTCGTTCGGGGTGAGCGCTTTGTGTTGCGCGATCGAGAAGTACAGCTCGATCTGGTTCAGCCACGAGGCGTGGACGGTAGATGAATCAGCCGCCGTTGGGCCAGCGGTCCTGCATCCGCTTGATCGACGTCTTCCCCGCATGGCTGGAGCCGTTGTCCACGATCCACTACACCGTCCTCGCCGAGGTGTACGGCTCGGTCCTCCCATGACCTGCTCGCGCCCGAACGGTTCGATCCCGGGCGAGATGCGATCCCGGTGGTCTTCTCAACGCGGTCAAACAGGTTCGCGTGATGGACGTCCCACGCCGTGAGATACGCGAGCGTCCCGCCGCGTTTGTACTCGAACTCGTGGCGGCTCGGTCGGCCCGGGCCCGGAGCGTCCGTCAGATGGCGGCGACCGAGCGCTTGCAGCTGACTCTTCTCATCCGTGCTGATCATGTACTCGTCCGGACGCAGGCGCTTGCCGTCGAACCCACGGGCGTAGAGGTCCAGCCCCCGCCCCGCCTTGGGCCCGAACTGGGGGTCGCGGCGGTAGATCCAGGACTGCTGCTGCCACGGCTTGATCGCATCGTCATGCAGCCACCGCCAGATCGTCGACGCCGACGCGTCGGTGACCGCCAGCTCGATCACCAGGCGGTACAGCGCAGTGCGTGAGAACCGACCCAGCGGCAACCCGTAACGGGCCGGCAGCTCGCACGCGACGGCCTTCACGGCGGCGACCTGCTCCGGTGGGAAACGGCGCGGGCGACCCGCGCGCCGCCGCCGCTGCGGTTCTCGACCGCCCGCCTCCGGCCAGGCTTCTGCGCTTTCACGCGCTAACGCGAAGAACCTCCCTCCCGGGGGCTCACATCCAACCCCCCGGGGGCTCACATTCAACCCCGGTTACCTGGGTCGGGGTCGGGGTCGGGGTCGGGGTCGCGACTATGCGTATATGGCGTAATCGCGACCATGCCCGAGAAGGGTCCCGGCCGGAGCCCGCCGGCCGAGACGACCCACGCCATACTGACTAGCTGTTCTCTTCCCCCGGGGGCATCGCCGGGGCGGTTTCCTCGGCGGCGATCCCGTTTCCGGCTGCGGTCTCGCCGCTAGCGAGCTCGTGTCCGCGTGCCGCTTCCAGCTGAGTCTCGGCCTGTTCATGCGCGGTCTGCAGCGCCTTGGCCGCGTCTGGCCCTGACAGCGCGTCGACCATCGGCTTCATCAAGTCGATGGGCATGGGGAAGACGATCGTCGAGTTCTGGCTGCCGCCGATCTCCCGCAGCGTCTGTAGGTAGCGGAGCTGGAGGGTGACCGGGTTGCGCCCGATCACGTCGGCGGCGTCGGCGAGCTTGGCCGCGGCCTGAAATTCCCCCTCGGCGTTGATGATCTTGGCGCGCCGCTCGCGTTCGGCCTCGGCCTGGCGAGCGATCGCGTGTTGCATTCGCTCGGGGATCTCGACGTCCTTGATCTCGACGTTGGTCACCTTGATGCCCCAGGGCTCGGTCTGGGTGTCAATCACCCGCTGCAGCGATTCGTTCAGGTGCTCGCGGTCGGAGAGCAGCGTGTCGAGGTCCGCCACCCCGAGGATCGAGCGCAGGGTGGTCTGAGCGATCTGCAGGGTGGCGCCGTCGAAATCCTCAATCGCGGTGACCGCCCGGCTCGGGTCGATCACCCGGTAGTAGGCCACCGCCGTCACCCGGGCGGGAATGTTGTCGCGCGTGATGATCTCCTGCGCCGGGACGGTCAGGGTCACGGTCCGCAGGCTGATCCGCACCATGCGGTCGATCGAGGGGATGAGCAGCTGCAGCCCGGGACCGCGCTGCTCCATGATCCGGCCGAGGCGGAAGACCACGCCACGCTCGTACTCGCGCAGGACACGCACCGAGCTGGCCAGGGCGCTGAGGCCGATCAGCAGCAGTACTCCAATGACGATGAGGATCGCGGTGATCACAGCAGCTCCCATTCTTCGGCTCGGCGCACGCACAGGGTCAGCCCGTTGAGTCGCTCGACTACCACGGGGTCTCCGGCGTGCAGGGTCGTGGCCGGTTCATCGGCGGCGGGAGACTCGCGGGCGTGCCACAGGGCTCCGTCGAGGGCCACGTTGCCCGCCTCGCCGGTCCAATTTCGTACCACTCCCACATGGCCGATCAAGCCCTGAGCTCCTCCCCGGACCTGACGGCGGCGCACGAGCAGTCCTTGCTTGACGGTCACGGTGAGGAGAGCCGCGCCGGAGCCGGCCAGAGCGCCGCCGGCCAGCAGCGCCAGCAGCAGGCCGGCCCCCAAGCCGCTGACGGCCAGTACCGCACCCACGGCCATGGCCAGCACCCCGAGGCCACCGGCGATCCCGTGGGTGGGGAAGTGGGCCTCGGACACGGCGATGACGGCTCCCAGAACCAACAGCGTCATCCCGAGCACAGTCACTATGGGTTAATCGTACGCTCCGCTTCACACCCGGGGGGATCAATCCTGCAGTAGCGTCGGGTGTCGCTGACTCGCGGCGAGGTTTGGCCGCCGCCGTCGGCGAGCAGACAACAATCGAAAATGCTTGCTCTCCTCCCGAGGTGACCCAATGAACAACGAGGAAATCCACCTGCTCGCCCAGCGCCTGCGGATCGACTCCATCCGGGCTGCCGCCGCCGCTAACTCTGGTCACCCGACTTCGTCGATGTCGGCGGCCGACCTGATGGCGGTGCTGATGGCGCGCTATCTGCACTACGACTACGACGATCCCAAGAACCCCAATAACGATCATCTGATCTTCTCCAAGGGCCACGCCTCGCCGCTGGTCTACTCGATGTTCCGCGCCGCCGGTGCGATCACCGACGAAGAGCTGCTGACCTTCCGCCAGTTCGGCTCTAAGCTCGAGGGCCATCCGACTCCGATTCTGCCCTGGGTCGACGTGGCCACCGGGTCGCTGGGTCAGGGTCTACCCATCTCGGTCGGGGTCGCCCTGGCCGGCCGCCAGCTCGATCGCCTGCCCTACCGCGTGTGGTGCCTATGTGGCGACTCGGAAATGGCCGAAGGGTCGATCTGGGAGGCCGTCGAGCACGCCGGCGTGGCCAAGCTCGACAACCTGATCGCCATCGTTGACGGCAACCGCCTGGGTCAGCGCGGAGAGACCATGCACGGTTGGAACCTCTCCTCCTACACCAGTCGCGCCGAGGCCGGGGGCTGGAACGCGATCGAGGTTGACGGCCACGATGTCGAGGCCATAGACCGCGCCTACAAGCAGGCTGAGGAAACCAAGGGACGCCCGACGATGATCGTCGCCCGCACCATCAAGGGCTACGGGGCCAGCGAGACCGCCGACGTAGAGGGCAAGCACGGGCAGCCGCTCAAGGATCCCGAGAAGGCGATCCAGGAGCTGGGCAACGTCGAGTACATCCACGTCGACGTGGCCAAGCCCGAGAGTGACGCCAAGCCGCATGTCTTCGAGTCCGACCCGTCGATGAAACTGCCCAAGTTCGGCATCGGTGAGGATCCCGTCCCGACCCGTAAGGCGTTCGGGCTCGGGGTGGCGGCGATCATCCAGCGCCGCGGAGACATCACCGCGATCGATGGTGAGGTGGGCAACTCCACGCATCTCGAGGAGGCCCTGAAGGTCGCTCCCGAGCGCTACTTCGAGGCCTTCATCGCCGAGCAGCAGATGATCGCCACGGCGGTCGGCTTCCAGGTCCGCGGCTATACGCCGTTCGCGGCCACCTTCGCGGCCTTCTTGTCAAGGGCCTATGACTTCGTCCGCATGGCGGTGATCTCGCAGGCCAAGCTGTGCCTGAACGGGTCCCACGCCGGCGTGTCGATCGGCGAGGACGGGCCGTCGCAGATGGCCCTCGAGGACCTGGCGGAATTTCGCGCGCTGGGCGAATCGGTCGTGCTCTATCCGTCTGACCCCAACCAGACCGTGAAGCTGGTCGAGGCGATGGCCGATTACGACGGGATCTCCTACCTGCGCTCCACGCGGGCGGCGCTGCCCACCCTGTACCCGCCGGAGGAGGCGTTCTCGATCGGGGGCTCGCGCGTGGTGCGTGAGTCCGATGAGGACCAGGTCACCCTGATCGGTGCCGGCATCACCCTGCACGAGGCCGTCAAGGCAGCCGACGCGCTGGCGCAGGACGGTATCTCGGCGCGAGTGATCGACCTCTACTCGGTCAAACCGCTTGACACAGCAACGCTCGCTGCGGCCTCTCAGGCCACGGGGGGGCGGCTCGTGGTCGTCGAGGACCACTGGCCGGAGGGCGGGATCGGCGAGGCTGTCATCAGCGCCTTCGCCGACGCGGACGAGCGTCCGCGCGTGGTCAAGCTCGCCGTCACGCATGTGCCCGGATCCGGGAAGCCGGCCGAGCTTCTGGCCGACGCCGGGATCGATGCTGACCACATCACCCAGGCAGCACGCCGGCTGGCCGAGATGGGACCGCAGATCGGCGGACGCGCGCCCGCCGCCAGCGCTTCCTGATGATTCTGGTGTGCGGCGCCACTGGGACTACCGGTGGCGCCGTGCTTCGCCAGTTGCGCGGCGATCAACAGCCCGTCAGGGCAACGACCCGCAGCGCCCAGTCAGCCGAGCGCCTGCGCGGCGATGGCGTCGAGGCAGTGGTGGCCGATCTGGCCGACCCCGACTCGCTGGGACCGGCGCTTGAGGGTGTTGATGCGGTCTATGTGGCCCACCCGGCCACCGATCAGCTGGCCGAACATGAGGGCAACCTGGCCCAGGCGGCGGCCGCGGCCGGTGTCAGACACATCGTGAAGCTGTCGGCGATCGGCGCCGCGCAAGACTCACCCATGGCCTTCGGGCGGCTGCACGGTCAGGCCGAGGCGGCCGTGCGGGCGGCCGGGGTTCCCTTCACGATGCTCCGCGCCAGCGGCTTCATGCAGAACACCCTGGCCTGGGCAGCCCAGATCCCCAGCGGAACCATTCGCGGTCCCGTGATGAACGCCCGCTGGGCCATCCTCGACGTGCGCGACATCGCTGCCGTGGCCGCACGCGTGCTGGAGTCTGGAGCCGAGCACGCGGGCCAGGCTTACACCCTGACCGGTCCCGAGGCCTCCTCACCGCACGAGCAGGTGGAGATCCTGGCCGAGGTTCTGGAGCGTCCGCTCGAGAGCATCGAGGTCCCGGTGCAGGCGGCACAGGAGCAGATGCGCTCGGCGGGCCTGCCCGCTCAGACCGCAGAGCGGCTGGGTGAACTCTGGCGGATGTACGCCGAGGGTCGTGCCGAGGAAATCAGCCCCGACGTCGAGCGGGTGACTCGGCGCGCCCCGTACACCTACCGCCAGTTTGCCGAGGACCACCACACCCTTTGGATGGAGGACTGAAACCAGCGGCCGCCCCAGCGGGGCCGGGCGCTACCCATTCGCTTTGTTGCAGATGGCTCCGGCCTTTTCGAACGCCGGCGAGTTCTTGTCCTGGCCGGTGCCGCCTCCGCCGAAGATCCCGCCGCCCGGCGGGAAGGTCGGATCGTCGTAGGGGACGCGGTGCTGGCGCATGCACTTGGCGAGGTTGAGCAGCGTGCGCTTCTGTTGATCGGTGACGGGCGGTGTTCCGGCGCCACCGCCGCCGAGCGGCTTGCAGATCCTCTCAGCCGCCCGGAAGGCCGGCCCGCTGAAGGAGATGCCATCGATCGTGAGAGTCGAGCTACCGGCTGAGATCAAGACGGTCATGCCGCCGCGCGAGCGGGGGTCTGGGAAGTTGGGGACTCCGTGCGCGCGCATGCACTGGGCGGCTGCCAGTGCTGAGTTCGCCGAGCCGGTGGTTGAGGTGGAGGTGGGATTTGAGGATCCGCATCCGGCCAGCGCAGTGGTGCAGGCCGCAGCGAGCGCGAGCGTCGCACATGCTTTCGTTGCCATCTGTCGTCCCTTTCGTCAGGCACCGGTTCTAGGCGGTGGCGGGTAACACCAGCCCAACAGGGGCTGTTATCTGCGCGTTACCGTGGCTACGGCATTCTTGAGGGCGCTGATGCGCCTGGTCGAGCCGCCAGTGCCGGCGGACGATTCGGCCGGCCGGGACACAAGGAGATGTCGATGACTGTGACTTTGCAACGAACGGCTCCCGGGTCCTGCGACGGGGCGGACGGGCTCCCGGTTGGAACGTCGCAGACGCGTGATCCCCGGAGCTCGGTCGGCGCGGTTCGGAGGGCGGCCGGGTGGGTGGGTTCCCGGCGGAGCGTGCGTGCGCAGTTGACCGCGATCTACGGCTCCCTGGCCCTGGTCGGTGGAGCGGCTCTGTTGACGATTACCTACTTGCTCGTGGAGGGGGCGCCGTTCGCGCCGCCGCGCAACTACAGCCCGCCGCCGGTCTCCGGGAACGTGCCGGCCGGGATCGCTGCCGAGCGGCACATCGTGCTCCACGCGCTGCTGCTGCGGTCGGGGATCGCGCTGGCACTCATGGCGCTGGTCTCAGCCTGGCTGGGTTGGGTCGTCGCCGGCCGTGTCTTGGCGCCGTTGCGGGTGATCACCGCGCGGACGCATCACATCTCGGAGGCGAACCTGCACGAGCGCCTTGCGCTGGCCGGGCCCGAGGACGAGATCACGCAGCTCAGCGACACGATCGACGGTCTTCTCGCCCGGCTGGAGAGAGCGTTTGACCTGCAGCGGCGGTTCGTGGCGAACGTCTCGCACGAGCTGCGCACCCCGCTGACGATGATGCGGACCTCGCTCGACGTCGCCGCCGGTAAGCCACGCCCGATGTCGCAGGACGCCGCGGTGCTGGCGGGCAAGATCCGCGAGGGTCTTGATCAGGGCGACCGGCTCGTCGAAGGCTTCCTGGTACTCGCTCGCGCTGAGGCGGGCGGTATCAGCGAGCTCGAGATGGTTGCGCTCTCCGAGCTGGCCAGAGCGGCGCTTGAGGGCGGGGCGGACGCAGTGAACGAACAGAAGCTCACTGTCCGTGAGCACCTCGGCGAAGTGCACATCCCCGGCAGTCGGATGCTGCTTGCCCGGCTGACGACCAACCTCCTCGACAACGCCGCGCGCCACAATCGGCCGGCCGGGATGATCGCGATCACGACCGAGGTCGATGGACCGATCGCCCGTCTCACCGTCGAGAACGACGGCCGCAGCATCGACCCCGACGAGGCGGTTCGCCTGGTCGAGCCGTTCCGCCGCCTTGGGGCCGATCGCGTCGGGCCCGACGATGGCATTGGGCTGGGGCTCGCGATCGTGACCGCCATCGCCACCGCACACCACGGCACCCTTGAGCTCCGCGCGCGACCGGAAGGTGGCCTGACCGCGATCGTTGAACTGCCCCTCGCCCAGGGGCCGCTTCACATGAAGCGCTGACGTGAGAGTGCTCGTCGTCGAAGACGTGCCGCGCTTGGCGAGCGACATCGCGGAGGGCCTGCGCGACCAGGCCATGGCCGTCGACATCGCCTTCGACGGGTTGGAAGCCGCTGCCAAGCTCGAGATCAATCGGTATGACGTTGTCGTTCTCGATCGAGACCTTCCCGGGCTGCATGGCGACGCGATCTGCCGGATGATCGCCTTCAGCAGCGACCCGGCGATGGTGCTGATGCTCACCGCTGCCGACCGTCCTCAGGAGCGCGCGGTCGGGCTGGGCCTCGGCGCTGATGACTACCTCGCTAAACCGTTTCACTTTCCCGAGCTCGTGCTGAGAGTCCGGGGCCTCGCGCGTCGCAAGCCGACCGCCCACGCCCGCATCCTGCTCGCCGGCGATCTCGAACTCGACCCGCTACGGAGGCTCGTGACCCGAGCCGGCGAGGAGCGCGAACTGTCGGCCACCGAATTCAGCCTGCTTGAGGCGCTGATGCACGCCGCACCAGCACCGCTGAGCGCCGAAACCCTCCTGGCACAGGTCTGGGACGAGAACGCCGACCCGTTCACCAGGACCGTCCAGGTGACGATTGGGCGGCTCCGGCGCAAGCTCGGAGACCCGGACCTGATCGACACGGTCCGCGGCGTCGGCTACCGGATCGCCGGCTGACCGGCTGATCGGGGGATCCTCTCGGAGTACACCAGGTCGACACCCGAGAAGCCCTTGGAGTGCAGGTAGGCGTTCAGGAATCGTGCATGGCTGATCTCGTCATCGGTGTTGTCGGAGATGTCCTGCCCGTCGCCCTCGGTGATCCGGCTCGACTTTCCGAACGCCTCGCCGGCAAACAGTGCGCTGCCGGGAACGGCGCCGGCGCCCGCGAGGCCGACGCCCTTCAGGAAAGAGCGTCGCCCAGCCGGTCCGGATCCAGCCGCGGCGTGTCGCCGGAGGACGCGTCGTCACCAGCGGACGTTCCATCGGGGTTGAGAGGTCTTTCGGCCACCTCGGATCATCAGCAGCTTGGACAGCGAGCGTCGATCCGACCCTACAGCCCCGCGCGCCACGACGACATCGACCGTTAACCCCCACCACAGTGGCGGCCCGACCGCCCGGCCACTCATACCTCGCGCCGTTGGTGGAGGAGGCGGCGGAAGGAATAGGCCCCGGCCGGGGTCTTCTCGTGGACAAGCCGTTCACACCCGGCCACCCCAGACAGCCAAGAGCACCCGGGCCGGCAGCGGGAGCACCAACACAGAACAGGAATCGCCATGAGAACACGGATCAAGAACGTGCGCGTTGCGCTGCTCGCAATGCTGGCAGTGGGCGCGATCGCCGCCGCAGTCGCCGGCTGCGGCGGAGGCGGAACCGGCGGAGGGGGCGGATACGGGGCCGTCGGAGCCGGCCCGAGCCAGTCCACGACCAGCGCCACGCACGAGACAGCACCGAGCGCCCCGCCGGCTACGGTCGCGAGCGCGGGCATCCCGCAGCACAACGGCGGTGACATGGACCTCGACAACAACGGCGGCCCCAGCGACGGCGACGGAAACCAGTAGCGCTCCGCCGCACCGCCAGAGCCTCCAACCCATCCCCGGACCGACAAGAACGGACGATCGACCATGCCCATCACCTCGCCGCCACCCTCGGAATCGTTGCGCTCGCCGGCGGCCACCAACCGCCGCCCGCCCACGCCCCGCAAGCGTTCGCCTGGCTGCGTCCAGCGCCAGTCCCGAGCGGCTGGCAGGTGGGTGTGATCCGATCGGGAGCCAGGCTTGCCTACCCGGCGAGCTGGCGGGCGATCCAAACCGATCGCGGGACCGTATCCGCCGCTCCCGCCTGGCCGGGCGGATCGTTCGCCGGCTACCTGAACGCCACCCCGCTCGGCGGGGATGAGACGCTCGCCAACTGGAGCCGCTTCCGCGTCACCCACGTGGCCGAGGAAGGCGCGCGCCGTGTCCGGCTCGAGGCCACCGCCACCGCGCTGCGATTCCGCGCCGGGCATGGGTCCTGCGTGATCGACAGCTACTCGACCACCAGGGCGCGGTTCGGGGAGATCGCCTGCATCGTCGCCGGCGCTCGCGCGACGACGGTCGTTGTCGCAGCCGTTCCCGCAGCCGCCTGGGCGCGACAATCCGCCGTGCTCGAGCGAGCCGTCGCAGGGCTTCACGACATGACCCCCCCAGTTCATCGCCAGCGCCGAGCTTGCTCACACCCCGCCGTCATCGCCGGTTGCGCCAGAACCGGCAAACGGACCCGGGCCTCGATATCGTGGACGATCGCGGGCCAGCAGTACCACACCAGCGTTTCGTTGCGCGTGATCGTTGAGGACACCGCGCTCCTCGACGGCGTGCTGCTACGGCTCGGCGGCCGGCGGTGGCTCCAGAGACGATTCGCGCACGCGCTCGCGTGCCTCGCCCATCAGCTCGCCGCGGCCGCCTCGCCCGACACCTGCAGGGGCGAGAGCCTGCGTCTCCGTCTAGCGCTCGAGTCAGCGGCGTGACCCACACCGAGGCAGGCCAGCTGCCTGGCAGCGGCGCGACGATGCTCGGCAGACCCGCCTCCCGCGGGGAGCTCCGGGGCGGCGCACTCACGCCGGTCGCCCGTGGCCCGCTGCTCGCGATCGCCGGCGTGGCGATGCTCGCGCTGGCGCTGACCAGCGGCCGCTACGGCTATCACCGCGACGAGCTGTACTTCATCGCCGCCGGCGCCCACCCGGCGCTCGGATACCCCGACCAGCCGCTGCTGGCGCCCCTGCTGGCCCGTGCCATGGACCTGCTCGCACCCGGGTCGCTGCTCGTGCTGCGCGCACCGGCGATCCTCGCCTGCGGCGTCACGACCGTGACGACCGGTCTGCTGGCCCGCGAGCTCGGAGGCGACCGGCGCGCGCAGGCGCTCGCCGGCGCGTGCTGGGCGGCGGGAGCGGTGTGCCTGGTCACCGGGCATTTCGTGACCACGACCACCTACGACGTGTGCGCGACGGCGGTGGTCTCGCTGCTGATCGCACGCGTGCTGCGAACGGGGGACAATCGCTGGTGGCTGCCGGCCGGCGCGGTGCTCGGGCTCGCGCTGCTGAACAAGTCCCTGATCGGGGTCATGATCGGTGTCGTGCTCGTCGCGCTGGCGATTCTTGGCCCGCGCGCGCTTTTGCGCTCACGCTGGCTCGCTGCCGGCGCGGCGCTGGCGGTGCTCGGCGCGCTGCCCTACGGGCTCTGGCAACTCGCCCACGGCCTGCCCCAGTCCCAGCTCGCGGCGTCGATCGCTAGGAGCGGCGCGGAGGGTGGGCGGCCAGGCTTCATCCCGTTCCAGCTCATCCTGATCGGACCGTTGCTCGCACCGATCTGGATCACCGGGCTGCTTGAGCTGCTCCGAAACCGGGAGCTGCGGGCGCTGCGCTGCTTCGCCGCCGCCTACCTCGTCCTGATCCCCATCTTCATCCTCACCGGCGGCAAGGCGTACTACATGTCAGGGCTCTACCCGATCCTGCTCGCCGCCGGGGCCATACGCGCCGGGGGATGGCTCGGGCATCGCCGGTGGCGCACACTCCTGCTGACCGGGGCCGTCGCGCTCACGGCCGCGATCAGCGCCGTGATCGGGCTCGACGTGCTCCCCATCCGCGACCTTGGCGGCAGCGTGGTGCTGAAGCTGAACCCCGACGCCGGCGAGACCGTCGGCTGGCCCCGCTTCACCGACACGATCGCCGCCGTCTACCACTCGCTCCCAGCCGACACGCGCGCGCGCGCCGCGATCTTCACCCACAACTACGGCGAAGCCGGCGCGATCGCCCACTTCGGCCCCGCGCTCGGGCTGCCCTACCCCTACAGCGGCCACAACGGCTGGGCACTCTGGGGCCCACCACCCAACAGCGACACCACCGCGCTGCTCGTCGGAATCGATCGCCAGCAGGCAAAACACGACTTCACCGGCTGCCGGCTCCACGCCCGCATCAACAACGGCCAAAGCCTCAACAACCAGGAACAGAACGCCCCCATACTGATCTGCACCGGCGAGCGCCGCCCCTGGTCACGACTCTGGCCGACGCTGCGACACTACGACTGACCCCCAAATGCTCTCCCAATCCGCGTGTTTGTTGGACAGACGCCCCAGTGTTCGCCGCCACTCACCCCTACCAGACATCTGCAAAAGCGCTCTGCCCGGTCTTTGAAACAGCTGAGCACCTCGGATTGCATCCGCCGATGCAGACGAAATGCGGCCGGGACCGATTCGGCCTACGCCGCAACCCGCCATGAACTTGAAATGCCCGATCGAATCTCCATCCGGCAGGCCAGCAGCGAGGATCGCGACTTCGTTACGGGGATGGTGCCCAGCCTCCTGGCGTCCACCTCCCCGGCCTGGCACAACACGGAGCTTCTAGCTCCAGAATTCCGTGAGGTCCTCGCGCACGCGATCAACCATCAGAGCCGCCGATCGACAGTCCTGATCGCGGAGGCGGCCGACGCGACACCGCTCGGCTTCATCTCGCTCAAGGTCCATAAGGACGCCGCCGGCGTTGAGCGCGCGCACGTCGCCGACCTCGCGGTCACCGACAGCGCTCGCAGGACGCGGGTCGGCACAGCATTGATGAACGCCGCGGAGTCGTGGGCGCGAGACCTCGGCATGGGGCTACTCAGCCTCGATGTGTGGTCTACCAACGAAAACGCATTCGCGTTCTACCGCCGCCTGGGCTACTCCGCCGAGTCCGTATGCCTGATCAAGTGGCTGGACTGAGCGGATCTGCCGCCAAAGCCCGGCAACAGCTCAGACCCCGCTTCCAGCCCTCCTGCCAAGCGCTACCACTCTCGCCGCGCTCCCGCCTCCTCGCAATACGCCCGTCCGGCGCGGCCGGTCGACTTCTCTGAGTTGCGCGGCAAGCACAACTCGCTGGTGGCGGAGTCGGCGGCTGTTCAGCCGGCCCAGCGCATGCGCCGCCGGAGAGGCGGTCGGGCATCGCCCGAGGCTGATGCCCCCCATTTGTACCCTCAACGAGTCGTGCGGGTGTCATGCGTCGAGCAGCCCGGCGACAGAAACCTGCTTCCTTGCAGGTCTTTCCGGCGAATGGAGCTAGCCGGGCTCGAACCGGCGACCTCCTGGGTGCGATCCAGGCGCTCTCCCAACTGAGCTATAGCCCCGCGGGGTGGCCGGTGGCCACCTCGGAGGCGCCGTAGTTTAGCCCTGGTGGGGATTACCGTGGCCGCACTTTGCGGTAGGAAAGGTTCAGTTCAGGGGTTGTGCAGTGGCGCAAAGCCGCCGATACATTCACCGAGCCTTCTGGTCCATGAGCTTTCGCGCGCGCTTAACGACGTTCTTCATTCTCATCGTCGTGGTTCCCATGGCGGCGATGGGATTTCTCGTCTTTCGGCTGATCAGCGATAGCGAGCAGGGTAAGGCCGACGCCCGCGCCAACGGTATAGCCAGTGCAGCGGCCGGCGTTTACGACCAGGCCAGCCAGACAGCCAGCGTCGATGCCCGTACTGTGGCTCGGCGGCTCGAGCACACGCCCCTAAGTCAGATCCCCGCCCGCACGGCCGCTGTGGCCTCCGCGGCAGGCATCGCCCGCATCCAGGTCTCGGTCGGCGGCCGGCCGGTGGCCGACGTCGGCACCCGAGATGCTGTCGCTCCCGGCGCGGCCGTGCTCCACGCCCCGGCGGGACAGCCGGCCCGCGCGGTGACCATCTCCGAGCTCGGTGCCGGACAGTTTGCCGGCCAGTTCAGCGGCCGGGGTTTCGGGATCATCGTTCGCCAGGGCGCCCGGATCCTCAGCTCGACCGTTCCTGTTCGGGGTGCCCACCCGTTGCCCCGCTCGGGCCAGATCACCCTGCGCGGGCGGACATACCAGACCGCAACCCTGAGGTTCAGCGGCTTCGGACCGGCGCCGGTGAAGGTCACCGTCGTTTCCGACACCCGAGCCACCGCCGGCTCGATCAACACTGACCGAGCTGTAGCGGCCATCTTCATCCTCGGCTTCCTGATCCTCGCCTTCGGCTTCTCGCTCCTCGCCTCTCATGCCCTTCAGAGTCAGCTGTCCGGCTTTTTGGCCGCGGCCCGGCGGCTCGGACGCGGCGACTTCTCCTCCTCTGTTCCCACGTACGGGAACGACGACTTCGCCGCTCTGGGCACCGAGTTCAACAACATGTCCCAGCAGCTGGCCGCCCGGCTGGAGGAGCTGGAACGCGAGCAGGCCCGGGTGCGCCGATCGATTCGCACCATCGGCGACGCGTTCGCCGCCAACCTCGACCGCGATGCCTTGCTCGAGCTGGCGCTGCGCACCGCCATGGACGCCACTGGAGCCGACCGCGGCCGGGTAATCGCCTCGACGCGGCCTGGGGCGGAGCTGACCGAACGGGTCCGGCGTGGACGTCTG
>JBDTEE010000192.1:0-13415 GCA_039922645.1 Solirubrobacteraceae bacterium
AGCCCCGACGGCTTGGACAACTCGAGGACGAACATGGCCAGTGACCAGGGCGACGCGAAGGCCCGGCGCTCGATGGCGATGACCTGAGGCAGGTCGGAGTAGCCGAGTGGACGGATCTCGATGGCAGCTGGGGTCATGACGGGGCGCGGAGGTTCAGCTCGGCGTCGGGGCGACGCAGATACTCGGGAGAGACGGCTTCTGCCCCGACGGACAATTGCTGAGCAGCCAGCCGGCAGTGTTGGACGGCGCTGACCCGGTGAAGCTCCGAATCGTCGGCGGGAATCACGGTTCCCGGACGCTCGAGAACCTGTCGAAATTCTACCGCCCCATCGCCGATAGCCAGTCGGCTGCGCCCCAGCTCGGGCGAGGACTCGGCCAGCGCCGCCGGACTCATCACGGCCGTCACGAGCGTGGGAGTCCTCATTGCGCCACCGTCCGGACTCCAGGCCGCGGTGAAGACCTCACGCCGGCGCGCATCGAGCACCGCCAGAATCTGGTCCTGGCCACCGGCCCGGGCGGCCGGCAGCGCTCCCAAGGCCAGGGACTCCAGAGTCGAGATGCCAACCAGGGGTAAGCCGCGAGCGCCCGCGAGGGCGCGCGCGGTGGCCACGCCGATCCGCAGCCCAGTGAAGGTGCCTGGCCCGGTCCCGACGGCGAGGCGATCGAGGTCGTCCCATCCGCAGCCGGCCCGATTCAGCACCTCGACGATCAGCGGCATTAGCCGCGAGGTGTGTCGGGGCCGCGCTCCCGGTTCGGGGTCATCGCGGGCCTCGAGCTCGACCCCGGCCTGCTCGTCCAGCAGCGCGACGGTCGTGGCCCGGGTCGCGGTGTCGAAAGCCAGGATCCTCACTCGACACTCACGCGCCGGCAGTCCCCGCCGGCGTGCTCGAGCCGGACGCGAGCAACGACGCGGCCAAAACGGCCGAGTACGTCCTCACCCCCCTCGGGCCACTCCACGAAGGAGATCGTGTCGGCTCGCAGGTAGTCAGAGACCAGATCGGGATCCTCCCCGGCCAGACCGGGCACGCGATAGAGATCGAGGTGAGCGACGGGGACCGGAGCCCGGTAGCGCTGCCCGATCGTGAACGTCGGGCTGGTCACCGCTTGCCGTACGCCCAATGCGCGCGCAGCACCCCGGACGAGCGTCGTCTTGCCCGCCCCCAGCTCGCCTTCGATGAGAACCACATCGCCCGGCGTCAGCTCAGCGGCCATCCGGGCGCCGATTGCCTCGGTCTCCGCGGCGCTCCCTGACTCGAAGCTGCCCTGCACTAACGCACCTTCCACACCGGTGACACTGTAGACCGGCGCGACCTTCCCTTTCGCTACCGTCACTGACGTCATGACGCCTCCCGAGACCAACGCGGCTCCGGGTCGCATTGGCATGCTCATCAACCGAGTGGCCGGCGATCGCGGGCTTCCCACCTCACTGAGCGAGTTGCGCAGCTCCGAGATGGCCAAGGCAGCCGGCCTGGCCGGCGCGATGATCGGCAATAACGTCATCGCGCTGATTTCGACCGTGGTCTTCGCCCGGTTGCTCAATGACTACGGCAGCCTCGCCGCCCTGATCAGCTACTTCCTGATCCTGTCCGTGGTCGGGCTGGCGCTCCAGGTGGCCACCGCTCGTGAGGCCGTCCTCGGCAATCTCGGCGTAGGCGCCGGGCTTGCCGCCACCGTACGGCGCTGGACGCTCAACCTTTTGGTGCTGACGGTGCTCGTGGGCGTGGTCTCCGTGCTGCTGCGGGATCCGATCGCCCAGGCCGTCGGCGTGCCAGGCTACAAGTGGGCGGCCTCGATCGGGCTGCCCGCCGCCGTCCTGTGGCTCGAGCTCTCGATTCTGCGCGGCGTGCTACAGGGGATAGGTGACTACAAGGGGGTCGGCATCAGCTTGGTCGGAGAGCAGGGCGTCCGGCTGGTCATCGGGGCCGCGCTGGCCGCGGCGGGCCTGGGCGTGACCGGGGCCTATCTGGGCACACCATTCTCCTTCCTGGCCATGGGTCTGTTCTGCATCTACCGCCTCCGCCAGCACATCGCCACCATTGAGGGGGAGCACCTGGGCGCGGTGAACGTGCCCCCGGCAGCCATGAGCCTGTGGGCGCACGTCAAGCGGGCCTGGGCCCCGATCGCCGGACTGATCGTGATCGCCGTGCTGCAGAACATCGACATCATCGCCGCCAAGCATCGCTTCAGCACCTCGCTGGCCAGCTCCTACGGAGCCACAGCGGTCGCGGCCAAGGTGCTCATCTGGGTGGCCATGGGAGCCGGCTTCTACCTCGTCCCCGAGGTCTCCCGGCAGCGCGCCGCCGGAGAGGACACGCGGCCCATTCTGTTCCGCTCACTGGCCATCATCATGGTCTGCGCGTTGCCCTGCCTGCTCATCTTCGCCGTCGCCCCGCACCTGCTGCTCCAGGCCGCCTTCGGGGCCAACCGCACCAAGGCCGCCGGTTCGCTGTTCGTGCTGGGCGCCGCGTTCACCGTCCTGGCCGCTACTTATCTGGCCATCCAGTACATGCTGGCCCTGAAGCGCACCCGGTTCCTGCTGGTGGTCGGCCTGGTTGCCATCGCCGAGCCCATCCTGCTCCTGAACGCCCCGCGCCACGCCACCGGCTTCGCCGCCGTGGTGCTCGGCGTCCAGGCCGTCGGGGCCGTGCTGGCCTACGGCCTGGCCCTGCGGCCGGAGGGGCGGTCCTCGGGCAGGCCCCCGGAGCCTCCTGCGCCGGCTACACCCGAGCCCGCCGAAGCGCTGGCTGGCACGGGCTGAGACCCGGGGCCCCTCTAAAAGAGACCCAACTGAGGGGGCGGAGGTGCCCCCGGCCGCTCCTGAGCGCGCTCGCGCGGTTGGGGAGCGGCTTCCGATTCGGGCTCCGCCGCCTCGAGGAGGGGCTCTGGCTGGTCCAGCTCTCCAAGCGCCAGCAACTCCGGAATCCGCTGGAAATCGGCCCTTAAAGCCTCGAGCGTACGCGGCGTATAGAGCGCTGCGGCAGGGTGATAGAGCGGGTACAGGCGGATCCGGCGGGCACCGATAGAGCGCTCCTCGGACTGCCCGTGCAGGCGGGAGATCCCCGTGCTGTCGGCGCGGAGCAGTTTGGTGGCGAAGTTGCCCAGCGTGCAGATCAGGTTCGGCTCGATCAGCTCTACCTGGCTCTGCAGGTAGCTGTGGCAGGACTCGATCTCGTTGGGCTGCGGGTCCCGGTTGCCAGGCGGACGGCACTTGAGTGTGTTGCAGATGAACACGTCGGAGCGCTCGAGCCCGATCTCGGTCAGCAGCTTGTCCAACAGCTTGCCGGCCTGGCCCACGAATGGGAGGCCGATCCGATCCTCGTTGGCGCCCGGCGCCTCACCCACGAACATTAGGTCAGCATTGGCGTTGCCTGAGCCGAACACGACCTGTGTGCGGGTCTGGTGCAGCGGGCAGCGGACACATACCCGCGCCTCCTCGTAGACCCCTTTGAGGAGCTCTCGCCGTTCTGTGGCGCTTGTCACGGAAATCGATGCTAGAAGGGCGGCCTGGGGGGTATTCTCCTATATGAGGCCGTCACCCACGGGGACGCACCTCGTAGTGAAGTCTTTCAGCATTTCTCTTCCGACCGGTATTCCATGCGGGAACTGGAACGGCACACCGACATCACGTCTGCTCGCCCACTCAAGGTGGGGGTCTTGGGGAGTGGGCGTATGGGCCGAGTGCTCTCCGCCGGCTTGCGCTCGGCGGGCGTTGATGCCTCGCCTCCTCTGGGTCGCGGCGCTGATCTGACCGCTTACGACACCGTTCTGCTCTGCGTTCCCGACGGGCAGATCGCGTCAGTCGCCGCCCTGATCGAGCCCGGCCCGCTGGTCGGCCACTGCTCGGGCGCCACCGGGCTCGAGGCGCTCGCCCCGCACGAGGCCTTTTCCCTGCATCCCTTGATGACCGTGACCCTGCGTGATCGCTCCGACCGCTTGGTCGGAGCGGGCGCGGCGATCAGCGGCACCACCGCCCGCGCCGAGACGATCGCCCGCGAACTCGCCGAGACCCTGGGCATGCGGCCCTTCACGCTCGCCGACGAGGACCGCGCGGCCTACCACGCCGCCGCGTCGATTGCCTCCAACTTCCTGGTCACGCTGGAGGCGGCAGCCGAGCAGGTGGCTGCCGGTACCGGCGCCGGGCGCGAACTGATCGCGCCCCTCGTCCGCGCCACGGTGGAGAACTGGGCCTCCCTGGGAGGAGAGGAAGCGCTCACCGGGCCAGTGGCTCGGGGCGACGAGGCCACGGTCCTCGCCCAGCGGGCGGCAGTGGGCGAGCGGGCACCGGACCTCCTCGAGCTCTTCGACGCCCTGGTCGCGGCAACCCGGACGCTATCCGCACGGCCGCCAGGACGGGTCCCCACGGAGCGGTACGGCGTCAGCACCGGCGGCAGCTGAGGTGGCGGCATGAGGACGATCGACACCGTCGCCGACCTCCGGGCCGCCCTCGCCGAGGCTCGCCGCCAGGGCAGGACGATCGGCCTGGTGCCGACGATGGGGGCCCTGCACGCCGGGCATCTCTCCCTGATTACGGCCGCCCGCAGCCAGTGCGATGTAGTGGTCGTGTCCGTGTTCGTCAATCCGGCTCAGTTCAACGACGCCGGGGACCTGCTGGCCTATCCGCGGGATGAGGCGCGCGACGCCGAGCTGGCCGCGAGGGAAGGCGCCGATCTGCTCTTCGCTCCGTCGGTCGATGCGGTCTATCCGGCTGGGTTTGCCACCACCGTGTCGGTGAGCGCGATGACCGATCGCCTGGAGGGGGCGAGCCGCGGCCGTGCCCACTTTGAGAGCGTGACCACCGTGGTCACCAAGCTCTTCAACATGGTCGGGCCCGACGTCGCCTATTTCGGGCAGAAGGATGCCCAGCAGGCCGTGGTCGTCCGCCGCATGGTCCGGGACCTCAACCTAACGGTGCGAATCGAGGTCCGGCCCACCGTGCGCGATGAGGACGGACTCGCGCTGTCGAGCCGCAATGCCCTGCTCTCAGCCGAGGATCGAGTCCAGGCCACGGCCCTCAGCCGCGCGCTGGCGGTCATGGCCGAGGCGGCGCAGGCGGGTGAGCGCGACCCGGAGGCGCTGCTGGCGCCCGCCCGACTCGAGCTCGAACGCAGCGGGGTGCAGCCGGAGTATCTGGAGCTCGTCTCCCCGGACGAGCTGGAGCCGGTGCAGGAGATGCGGGGCGACGTATTGGCCGTCATCGCGGCGCCGGTTGGACCCACCAGGCTGATCGACAACCTACTCATCCACCCCGTCCCGGCGGCAGCGTCGACTGTCGGCGCTCAGGACGAAAGGCACTCATGAACCGCACGATGCTGAAGTCGAAGATCCACCGGGCGACGGTGAGAGACAGCGACGTGGCCACCCTGCTTGGGGCGGACACCGACCTGGCCCGATCTGCGCTCACGGCATAGAGGAGTTACTTAGACATGTCCACCACCCCCCTACAGTTCAACGTCCCCTCGGACGCCTCCCGGCTCCCGGTCACGCTGCCGATCCTCCAGGAGAAGAAGCGCCTGGGCGAACCGATCGTGATGGTCACCGCCTATGACTTCCCCAGCGCTCGCGCGGCTGAGGCGGCCGGTGTCGACCTGGTTCTGGTCGGCGATTCGGGTGCCATGACCGTGCTCGGCTACGACTCAACCGTTCCCGTCACCACGGATGAGCTGCTGGTCCTCGCCCGGGCCGTGCGGCGCGGCCTGCGCACGCCGTTCCTGGTCGGCGACCTGCCGTTTGGCTCCTATGAGGTCTCAGACGTCCAGGCGATTGAGACGGCCATGCGCTTTGTCAAGGAGGCGGGCTGTGATGCCGTCAAGCTCGAGCGTGGTAACGAGACCTCAGTGGCGCGCGCCCGGGCCATCGTCCAGGCCGGCATCCCGGTCATGGGCCACATCGGCCTGACCCCTCAGACCTCCACGGCGCTGGGCGGCTATCGCGCCCAGGGCCGAAGCACGAGCGCGGCGAGCCGAATCGCCCACGAGGCCATCGCCCTCCAGGAGGCCGGCTGTTTCTCGCTGGTCTTCGAGGCCATCCCGGCTGCCGTGGCCGCCGAGCTCATGGAACACATAACCGTTCCGGTGATCGGCATCGGAGCCGGTCCGGCGACCGACGGCCAGGTGCTGGTCTTTCACGATCTGCTCGGCATCCGCGAAGGTCGGGGAGCGCGCTTCGTGCAGCGCTACGCCGATCTGCAGACCGAGATGAACGCCGGCGTAAGTGCCTATGCCGCCGATGTCCGGGCGCGCCGGTACCCGCAGCCCGAGCACACCTACTCGATCGACGCGGAGGAGCTGGCCCGCTTCCGGCGGGATCTCGAAGCGCTCTGAGCGCCGGCCGCACGGCCTCTCACGGGGGGACCGGGGCCTACACCCCGGTCCCCTCTAAGATGCCGCCCGTGGCCCGCTTTGCCCAGGTGTTCTCACCTCGTGACCGCATCTACTTCGAGCTCTTCGAGGAAGCGGGAGCGAACATATTGGGCACCTGCGAGTTGCTGCACCGGATGCTGTCCGATTACCCGGAAGGTGCCCATCTAGCCGCCGCGATCCTCGACCGCGAGCACGAGGGTGACCGGATAACCCACGACATCATCAACCGCCTCAACCACACGTTCGTGACGCCCATCGACCGCGAGGACATCCTCGCGCTCACCTCGGCCCTCGACGACATCGTCGACTACACCGAGGAGGTGGCCGACTATCTGGGTCTCTACAAGGTCGAGGCGCCGATGGAGCAGGCCATCAACCTGTCCCGCGTGCTGCGTGACGCCTCGGCCCAGATCGCCGAAGCCATCCCCCACCTCCGTGGCTTCCAGGACATCTCGCGCTACACGGTCGAGGTCAACCGCTTGGAGAACGAGGGTGACCGGATCACGCGCGAGGCCATCGCCTCCCTGTTCGACGGGGGCATCGACCCGATGGTGGTGATCCGCTGGAAGGACATCTTCGAGCGTCTGGAGGCCGCGATCGACTCAACCGAGCGCGTGGCCAACATCCTCGAGGGGATCGTCATCAAGAACGCCTAGATCCCCGGGCCGTGCGGGTCTGGGGTCGCGGGGCGGGTACGCTGTTCGCCGGTCCACGAAACACCGAGGGGAAGAGGCGAGCATGCGCAGGATCTGGACGCGGGCCCTTTGTGGTTTCGTTGTGGCGATCGGCTGCGCTGGGCTGGCGCCCGTGGCCGAAGCCTCGATCACGCCGACCGTGGGTCTTCCGAGCTCGCCCTTTCAGGCGGCCTCTACGGACAATCTGGGCGTGGACCTGAAGTTCTCCCCCGGCAAGGACTCGCCGAAGGACATGACCCTGAGCCTTCCTCCTGGGCTGCTGGCCAACGCCTCGATTGACGGCGGCAGCTGCCTGACCTCCTCAACGCCCCGGCCAGCCTGCCAGGTCGGTAACGGCACCGTCTCCGCTAAGACCGTGGCGGTCCTCCAAATCCCGGCGACCGTGTCGGTCACCTTCGATCTGGTGGCGCCTCCTCAGCCCGCTGACCTGGCGGGACTGGCCATCATGGCCACCAATCCGATCACCGGCAAGGTCGCGCAGCTTGGCAGCCCCGGCGAGATCACGGTGCAGCCTTCCGGCACTCTGAACATCGCCTTCCACAACATCCCCGACCACTACGCGCTGGTCGGCCCGGTGGTGGCGCAGATTGCCGTCAACGAGATCAACAGCACCTTCGACGGCCTGCGGATGCCCACCCGCTGCCCGTCTGGCGGAGCCCCCTTCGGCGTTACGGCCGACTCCTACAGCGACTCCACCCCCAAGTCCGCCTCGGCGCCCCTCCACCTCACCGGCTGCGGCAGCCTGCCCTTCTCTCCCTTGCTCAGCGTGACCGCGGTCAAGGACAGCGGCGACCACGGCGTCCAACTCACCACCGATGTGACCCAGGCCAACGGGCAGGCGACCAGCAAGACCGTGGGGCTGGGCTTCCCCCCGGCTGTGGTTGCGCCCAACGCGGCCGCAGTGGTCAGCGGAGGCCTGCTCTGCAGCAGCCCGACGTTCACCAACTGCAAGACGGTCGGGAGCGCGGGTGCGAGGTCTCCGCTCTACCCGAGGACACTGCTCGGGAAGGTCTACCTCACGGGAACGTTGGCCGCGCCGGCCATCACCATTTCCTTCCCCGAGCCATTCGCCCTGACCCTTAACGGCAACGTCAGCCTGGCCACCAATACGACCACGTTCACCGGGGTGCCAGACATCCCGCTCGCCGATCTGAGGGTCACCCTGGCCGGTGGACCGAACGCCGCCTTCGCCACCACCTGCGCCACGCCATCGGGTAACGCCAGCGGCAGCTTCACCTCCCAGAACGGCGACAAGTTCGCCACCAGCACCTCGCCCTTCACGATTTCCGGCTGCCCCCCCTCCACGGGCGACTCGGGCGGGAAGGGCGGCGGTGGCAAGACCGGCGCGGGTTCTGGCTCGGCCAACCTCGGTCTGCCCAGCCTCGCCTCAGCCAGCCTGTCAGGCCTGAGGCGCGGGCGGCCCACCCTCAGCTTCAAGCTCATCGCTGGACGCCGGGAGCCCAAGTTGACCTCGCTGACCGTGTCCCTCCCGGGCGGGCTGAGCTTCAGGCGCCACCGGGTACACGGGCGTCTCGTCCTGCGCGGCGTGAGCGTCAGGGACGCCAAGGTCAAGCGGATGAGCCTGAGGCACGGAAAGCTGACCATCACCCTGGCCCGTCCGTCGGCCACTGTCCTGGTCAAGGCCACCTCGCGGGCACTGCACGAGGGTGCCGGGCTGCGCCACAAGGCCAGGCGGCGACGCATTCGCTTCCTCAAGCTCACCTTGACCGTGACCACGGTGACCCGTCAACACGTAACCGTGACGCGGTCGGTCAAACCCAAGAGCTGACCCGCCTTGCCCCGGGTACGGCTCAGCTCGCCGACGGGGCGGGGTCCGGCGCGTCGGCTCGCGGGATGCTGCGGATAACGCGTGCGGGCGCCCCGGCGGCTATCGAGTAGGGCGGGATGTCTTGCGTCACCACCGAGTTGGCCCCGATCACCGAGCGGCGGCCGACCGTGACCCCGCTGGTGATGACCACGCCAGCTCCGCACCACACGTTGTCTTTGACCCGCGTGGGGCCCTTGGTGGTGAATCCCTGCCAGGGCACCGGCAGCTCGGGATCATCGAAGCGATGGGCGGCGTCGCTGATGAAGCAGCCGTTGGCAAACATGCAGTGGTCCCCGATCTCGACCAGGGCCATGGAGGCGACCATCACGCCCAGGTTGAGAAAGCAGCCGGAGCCGATTCGGACCCGAGCCTGGCCAGGAGCGGTGATCCACACGCCCGGTTCAAACACCGTCTGGGCGCCGATCTCCAGGCGACCCTCACGGAGGGCCGAGAGGACGTTGCCGTGCACCGGCCAGCGCACGAAGGCGTCCCGGCGCATGATCTCCCAGTGGATGCGCGCGCGGTTCCAGGGCAGCGAGTTCTGCTCGTACCAGAGCCACTTCTGAGCCCATAGCCGCAGCTCGGCGGCAGTGACGGGACCTCGGGCGCTCAGGGATGCTCCAGCCGGAAGATGGGGTGATCGGGGGCGATGCGCAGCAGGGCGGCCTCATCCGAGTCGGCGCCCACCCCGTCAAAGAAAGCGCCGACCTCGAATGACCAGCGCTTGAGGTAGGCCCGCAGAAGCGGAGGCTTATCGGCGTCAGCCAGCTCGGTGGCCGTAAAGGTCTCCACCCGCCGGCCGAGGCGGAGCCGACCGTCCCCCGCGGCCCGCAGGTTGCGGACCCACTGGGTGTGGCCGCGGGGCGCGACCAGGTAGTCAGTGCCGTCAACTCGCAGCAGGTTGATCGGCGTCCGGCGCCATTCGCCGCTCTTGCGACCCCGCACCTCGAGCACCCGGGAGCCCCAGACGCCGACTCCCGCTCGCGTCAACCCGGCGATGAGGGGATTGAAGAGATGTTGGGTGATCCAGCCGGGCGCCTGGTAGTGGTCGGCCACGGGATGATTCTCCCACGCGCGGCCGGCGCCGCCCACCGCGGTGGCCGGGCTGCCCGGCGCCCGGTCGCTCAGCGCGCCGCCGCGCTGGCCTTGCGGCGCGGGCCCTTGGCCGGGGTCTTCTCGCCCTCGGCCTTCCCGCCCGGTCCGTGACCGTTCTGGTCCTGGGCCGCGGAGCTGCCGTTCTTGCCATTCGGGGCCGCACGGCTGCTCTTGCCGTTGGCGGCGGCGCGCCCGCTCTTGCCCGGCCCGGGCGCAGCCGACCTGGCGCGAGCGGTGCGCCGAGCCTTGACCGGAAGGATCGGAGCCAGGAAGTGGCCGGTATAGGACTCTGGGCTGGCCGCAACCTGCTCCGGCGTACCCTGGACGATCACCAGCCCCCCCTCGTCGCCGCCCTCGGGTCCCAGGTCGATCAGACGGTCTGAGACCTTGATCACGTCCAGGTTGTGCTCGATGACCACGACTGAGTTCCCGGCGTCGACGAGCCGCTGGAGGACCTCGAGCAGCCGCTGAATGTCGGCAAAGTGCAGTCCGGTGGTGGGCTCATCGAGGATGTACATCGTCCGCCCGGTGGCCACCTTGCTGAGTTCGGCGGCGAGCTTGACTCGCTGGGCCTCGCCGCCGGACAGGGTCGTGGCCGGCTGTCCGAGCCGCATGTAGCCCAAGCCGACGTCGGCCAGTGCCTCAACCCGCCGACGGATCTTGGGAATGTAGGCGAAGAACTCGAGCCCTTCCTCGATCGGCATCTCCAGCACGTCGGCGATGGTCTTGCCCTTGAAGCGGACCTCGAGCGTCTCGCGGTTATAGCGCTTGCCGTGGCATTGCTCGCAGGGCACGTAGACGTCGGGCAGGAAGTGCATCTCGATCTTGATCTGGCCGTCCCCGCGGCAGACCTCGCAGCGCCCGCCCTTTACGTTGAAGGAGAACCGCCCCGGCTTGTAGCCGCGAGCCCGCGCCTCTTGGGTCTTGGAGAACAGCTCCCGGATCTGGTCAAACAGCCCGATGTAGGTGGCCGGGTTGGAACGGGGGGTGCGCCCGATCGGCGACTGATCGACCGAGATGATCTTGTCCAGCTGATCCAGGCCACTGATCCGGCGATGGGCGCCGGCGCGTTGCCGGCCACCAGCCCCGCGGCCGGGCGAGCGGGTCCGATTCAGGTGGTTGCCGACCGCCTTGAGCAGCACGTCGTTAACCAGCGTGGACTTGCCCGACCCCGACACCCCGGTAACGCAGCAGAGCACGCCCAGCGGGATCTTGACGTCGATTCCCCGCAGGTTGTGCTGGGCCGCCCCCTCGATCGTGATGTAGCCGGCCGGCTTGCGCCGGCGCTCGGGAATATCTATGACCCGGGTCCCGGCCAGGAACTGGCCGGTCAGCGACTCAGGGACCTTGGCAACTTCCGCGGCGGTCCCCTGGGCGACGACGTGACCGCCATGCTCACCGGCGCCCGGACCCATGTCGACCAGGTGGTCGGCGGCGACCATGGTGCCCTCGTCGTGCTCGACGACGAGCACCGTGTTACCCAAATCGCGCAGGCGTTCCAGCGTGGCGATCAGCTTCTCGTTATCGCGCTGATGCAGTCCGATCGAGGGCTCATCAAGGATGTAGAGGACGCCGACCAGCGAGGAGCCGATCTGGGTGGCCAGCCGGATGCGCTGGGCCTCCCCGCCCGACAGGGTGGCGGCGGCTCGCTCCATTGATAGGTAACCGACCCCGACGTTGTCCAGGAACTGAAGGCGCTCTTCGATTTCTCGCAGGATCAGGCGGGCGATGCGCCGGTCGTGCTCGTCCAGGTCAAGAGCCCGCACCCATTCCAGCGCGCGGCGGGCAGGCAGTGCGGTGAACTCATGGATGGGCGTCCCGGAGACCAGCACGGCCCGCGACTCGGGGCGCAGGCGGGCGCCCTTGCACTCCGGGCAGGGCCGCAGGGTCATGTACTCCTCAATCTTTTCCCGCGAGAAGTCCGAGTCGGTCTCGCGGTAGCGGCGCTCGAGGCTGGGCACGATGCCCTCGAAGCGGGTGGCGTAGGAACGGCGACGGCCGAAGCGGTTCCGGTAGGAGACCTGCACGCGGTCTCCCCCGGTGCCGTGGAGGAAGAAGTCCCGGGACTCCTGGGGCAGATCCTGCCACGGGGTATCCAACTCGACCTCGTAGCGCTCCGCGATGGCCTGCGTCAATTGGTCGTAATAGTGGGAGGCGCTGACCGCCCACGGGGCGATGGCCCCCTCACCAATCGAGAGTGACGGATCGGGGATGACCAGGTCGGGGTCGATCTCCATCTGAGAGCCCAGCCCCGTGCAACGCGGGCAGGCGCCATGGGGGGAGTTGAAGGAGAAAATGCGCGGCTCGAGCTCGACCAGGCTGGGACCATGCACCGGGCAGGCAAAGCGCTCGGAGAAGGTGAGGATGCGCTCCTCGCGACGGCCGCGGGACCGGGTATCCGGCACGTCCACGAGCTCGATCTCGACCAAGCCGTCGGCCAGCGCAACCGCCGTCTCGATTGAGTCGGCCAGCCGCTTGCGGAGCTCCCCCTTCATGACCAGCCGGTCCACAACCACGGCGATGTCGTGCTTGAACTTCTTGTCCAGCACGATGTCCTCATCGAGCCGCCGTAGTTCTCCGTCGACCTTGACCCGGCCAAACCCCTCGGCCCGCAGCTCCTCGAACTGCTTGCCGTACTCGCCCTTGCGGCCGCGGACGATCGGCGCCAGGACCATGAACCGGGTCCCCTCGTCGAGCTCCATCACCTGATCGATGATCTGTTCCGCCGACTGGCCGGTGATCGGCCGACCGCAGATGTGGCAGTGCGGATGCCCGATCCGCGACCACAGCAGGCGCAGGTAGTCGTAGATCTCTGTGACCGTGCCCACGGTGGAGCGTGGGTTGCGCGAGGTCGTCTTCTGGTCGATGGAGATGGCCGGCGACAGGCCCTCAATCGAATCCACGTCGGGCTTGTCCATCTGTCCGAGGAACTGGCGCGCGTAGGCCGACAGCGATTCGACGTAGCGGCGCTGCCCCTCCGCGTAGATGGTGTCGAAGGCCAGCGAGGACTTCCCCGAACCGGACAAACCGGTGATCACGGTCAACGAATCCCGCGGGATCGAGACCGTCACGTCCTTCAGATTGTGCTCCCGGGCGCCCGAGACGACGAGTTGGTCCACTCGATGCGAGTTTAGTGCATCGAACAGACGTTCCCCTGACCTCCGGAGCCCTTTGTCCTAGAGTTCCCCGCAATGACCGAGGAACCGTCGAGCAGTCCTAGCGGTCCTCGCGCTCCGGGCGGAATACGTGCCTCGGACGAGGATCGGGAGCGGCTGGCTGCTGAGCTGCGCGAGCACTCGGTGGAAGGACGGCTCAGCACCGAGGAGCTGGAGGAGCGTCTAGCGGCGGCCTACGGCGCGCGCACATTGACCGAGCTCGACGCCCTACGCCATGATCTCCCCGTCCCCGGCCCGATCTCGGCCCTGACCCATGCGGCCC
>JBDTEE010000193.1:0-6193 GCA_039922645.1 Solirubrobacteraceae bacterium
GGTGGCGAATACGAGACTGCTACCGGACGCGGTCTGCACCGTCAGCGTGGAGCCGTCGAAGGCGGTTACGGTGCCGGTGACCGTTGCCGCCCCGGCGTAGGTGAGCACTTTGACGCCCATACTGCCCGTCGGCCACTCGGCATAGTTGACCCTGACCGTGTCACCGGCCTCCGCGCCGTAGAGCAGTTCCGGGTGGGCGATTGTCTGGAAGGCGTAGCTGTGGCCGTAGATGACACGATTGCGCAGGACCCAGGGCTGAAAGTGCCAGCGGTGATACGCATGGCTGTAGGAGAGGGAGGCGCTGTCGTCGAGCCAGGTGGGCCCGCCCTTGCTGTTACCGCCGCCCCCGTTTGAGGTTCCGAAGTAGCGCCCATTGATGCTCATGAAGATGTGTACGCCCGGGTCGTCATAGAGATTGACCGAGTTGGGGGCTCGGCCCGGACCACGGACGATCAGACCAGCCCTGCGCAGATACTGGATGACCCCGTAGTCGCCGGGCACGCCTGAGCTGACCGGCCACAGCCCGGCGCCGGAGAGCACTGTGGCGACCGAGCCCGAGCAATCAAATCCCCGCCGGTGCCCGTTATAGCCGGGGCCGCGCGCACCCACGCTGGCCACCCCGACCAAACCGTGGCCGCCGCCCCACACGTAGGGGTAATTGCCCGCGGCGAGCGTGTCGGCCGCACGGGTCAGGGCGTTGACGACTCCGATGCGCGGACCGGCGGTCTGGACGGTGATCGTCGATGAGCCTGCGCTCGTGATCCGACCGGTGATCGCTCCCGTGATCGGGGCGGCCTGGGCGGCTGGCGCCATGAGGGCGCAGGTCAGGGCACAGAGACTGAGGGCAAGGCGTTTCATGATCAGCGAGGGGGAAGAGGTGGTCGGCCGCGGAAGAGGGCGGCCGGTCGGCGGCCAGGATCCCTCCTGTCATCGGCCGCGAAGGCCAGCGACTCAACGCCGAGCAGAAGAACGTGGACGCTGACTGGACTGCCGCTCCGGACCGGTGCCTGATGTCGGCGACTCGAAGACGCGGGTATGACTGGTATCACCCACGGGCGGCGGCCCAGGATGGGGCGCAGGTCGTCAGATAGACGCGCGGCGGCACCCTTCATACGAGGGGGTGAGGTTGCGCGAATAGCCGTCGTCGGGGTCCTCTAGCCAGCTCACGCTTAGAACGCCTTGATCGACCGCGATCGTGCCACCGGGGGCCTTCGAACCAAGGAGAAAGATCTCTCCGGCTGGGGCGATTGCCACGTGGTCGCGGTTACCGCGTTCACCGTCGGGCAGGTCGTGGAAGATGGTCCAACCTTCCTGCTTGAGTCGGCCGAGCTCCCTGGCGGTGCGTTTCTCGCCCTCGGCTCCGCGCCGCCACCGATCGACGTGTTCGGCATGGCGAAAGAGAGGACGAACGGGATCGTCATCGAGGAGCCAACGGCAAGACCGAGGTAGAAAGACTGGTGCTGAGGCCACAGCAGCACCCCCACGAGCATGAGGAGCGCCAGAGGCAGTCCGACGAGCAGCATGACAATCCAGAATCGCGCCCTCCAGCGGCGATACCTGGTCTTGTAAATGGCTTCCGCTGAGTGGCCGGCGTCGGATCGGTTGGCGTAGGACCTGATCACGAAATCCAGGTCTGCCACTAACTTGCAACAGAGGTCCAAACAAAGGCGCAAACGGGTCTTGTGCTGTGACCGCTCGATGAGAAACGCTGTCGAAGTGGTCGCCAAGCGCGTCTTGTCCGGAACCGTGGTCCGCTGGACTACACCTGATTGGGCCCCTCTCGAGGCGCTGATCGCATGCGAGCGGCTTGGAGACTTCATGTGGATGTTCGAGGTGGCGCTCGAAGATGGCGCCTTGGTCGAGGTCTACAAGCACGGGGTCACCCGTAGGTACCTGCATCTGGACCACGGCTCCCGCGCGTTCTACTACGACGAGGGGCGGTATCGCGAGGTCGACCGACAGAGCGCTGCGGCGGCGGTGTTCAGAACCGGACTGGCCAAGCGTTCGGGCTTCAACGACACGAGCTGAGGGGCCGCTTAACGGGCGAATTCCTAGCGTCAACCGACAGGAGGCTCAGAACCCTCGACTGTCTCAGGATCCGACCCTTCAGCTTGCACCTCATGCCCATGCAGATCCGCGAAGCGGTGTGATTGTCAGTTCGGCCGGCCCCCAACTCCTGAGGGCCGGCCAAGAGCGATAAGCCTGCCCGCAGCGAAAAACGGGTTATCGTGGCGTCTGGCCGAGGCGAACCAAAACGGAGTGGAGGCGCATATGGGTACGGGGATCAAGGCCGGGGCGGTGGTGAGCCAGGTGTGGGCCATCTACCGCAACCAGTTCGGGGTGTTGGTGGGGACGGCGATCGTCTTGTTCGCTTTGCAGTTCCTGATCGCGCTGGTGCTTTCGGGGTCGCTCATCTTCGTCGTCGTGGTGCTGTTCTGGGTGCTCAACACGCTCTATCAGGGTGCCGTGGTCGAGCTGGTCAGCGATGTCAAGGATGGGCGTCGCGATTACACGGTGATGCAACTGCTGCGCAGCGTTGAGCCCGTTCTGTGGCCGCTCATGATCGTCTCGGTGCTGTTCGGCATAGGCGTCGCCATCGGGTTCGTCCTGATCATCGTTCCCGGTTTGTTCCTGTTGACGATCTGGTCGGTCGTCGCGCCGGTCACGGTCTTGGAGCGCCCTGGGGTGCTGGCCGCCTTCGGGCGGAGCCGGGAGTTGGTCCGCGGCAACGGCTGGTCCGTGTTCGGCGTGATCATCCTGATCTACCTCGCCGTTGTCGTGATCAGCGTGCTGGCCGGAGCGATCGGCGGTGGATTCGGGGCGGGAGGCCGGGCGATCGTGCAGTTCGCGGTGACCGTGCTGCTTGCGCCGGTCCCAGCTCTGGGTGCGTCGGTGCTGTACTTCGCGCTCAGGGGCGAACCCGTTGCGCCCACGTCAGCGCAGTCGCCGCCGACGGCCGCGTGAGCGGTCGAGCTTTCCTGGTCTGGCCACAACGCGCGGCTTGGGACGCCCACCTAGGGAGGCGCGCCGCTCGTCCCGGGCCCGAGCCCGGTCCTCGCTCAGTCCGACCTCCAGAAATGCCAGGCTTGTGGCCAGCACCAGACCCAGGGCGATCAGGACAAAGGCGATCACCGCACCTGCCGTGCCGCTGACCGTGACCGCGGACGCTGCCCCGAGCACGACCAGCAGCGCCGCCGCGCCGAACCAGCCAAACCGAGACCGTCTGCTCATGCCTACGATTCTCCTCGCATGAGCGCCAGAGCCGACCTTCGGGTAATCGAGTCGGCGCGGGTCGATCCGGATCTGGTCGTGCTCGAAGGGTTTCACGCCCTCAAGCATGCTCTGCGCTTTGGGGCGGAAATAACAGACATCTTTGCCGCCGACCCCCAGGCGGTCACTGCCCTAGCTGCCGATCTCGCCCCTGATCTCATCGACGCGTTCGCATCCAGCACCCTAAAAACGACAGAGACCGAGATCAGACGCTCGGCGCCCAACACCCCGACCGCCGTCGTCGGCGTCGCCCGACGACCACGCCCAGATCTCCAGGCGCTGCTAGCAAGCCGGCGCGCCAGTCCGGTGGTCCTTCTCGAGGATCCGCGCAATCTCGGGAATGTGGGCGCCGCCGTCCGGGTGGCAGCGGCGGCCGACGTCGGGGGCGTGGTGACCACGGGGCAGGCCGATCCGTGGGATCCAGCTGCGTTGCGTGGCTCAGCCGGTCTCCACTTTGCGCTCCCAGTGGGCAGGATCGAAAATCTGCAGACGCAGAGGCCGGTCCTCGGCCTGACCCCGGACGGGGACCTGCTCAGGCCGGCTCACCTCCCCAGCGACGCCGTGCTCGCCTTCGGCACGGAACGAACCGGTCTCAGCGAGGAGCTTCTCGATCAGTGCGACGCTCGCCTGGCGTTGCCCATGCGGGAGGCGGTATCGAGCCTCAACCTCGCCACTGCTGTCGCCGCGGTCTTGTTCGCCTGGCGCCTGGCGGCGGACTGGCGAGGGCGATAAGACCAACCTTCATCCGAACAGCGGAAACCGGCGCCGCCGCGCGAGCACGTCAATGCCGTGCTGGATGCTGTCCTGGACCGCTTCGTACTTGGCCGCCACGTGGTCGCTGTCCGCAGCCAGGTCAGGGTCGGTCCCGACATCGATCGGCGCCTGGAACGCGGTGCGGATCTTGGTCGGCAGCGGGATCTCGGGCAGCAGCGCGGGGGAGATGCCCCACGGGACCTGGATGGCGATTGGGAACATCTTCAGGCGCGCGACCTTGTCGAGGGCCAGCAGCTTGGCCAGCCGCCGGCCGCGGGCGAGCACCGGCATCGAGTCCGGCCCGCCGACGGTGGAGATGGGCACGATCGGGACGCCGCTGCGGATGGCCAGCTTGATGAAGCCGGTGCGGCCGGCCAGGATGGCCTCGTCGCGCTGGGTCCAGGGCCGGAGCGAGTCGCGCTCGCCGCCGGGCCACAGGGCCACGTCGTGACCCTCGGCCAGCGCGGCCGAGATGCTGTCGGGCGCGGCGGGCAGGACGCCCATGCGGCGGAAGTAGCTGCCCACGCCGGGCAGGGCCATGAGCGCGTCGTGCGCGGTGCCGTGCAGCGGACGGTCGCTGCCGAAGCGCCGCCACCATTGGACGCCAACCGTCCACGCGTCCCAGACGAACGGGGCGCCCGCGTGGATGCCGACCAGCAGCACCGGGGAGTCGGGGATGTTCTCCCAGCCCTCGATCTCCATCCGGAACCAGTAGTCCATGAGCGTGTTCCAGAGAAACTTCTGGTGGGCCATGAAGTCGTAATCGGGGCCGTCCAGAGACCATTCCGAGGCGCGGTCGGCGACCCATCCGGTGACCCCGGACTGGCCCTCGCGGCGCTCGGCCATCTTCTCCTTGGCCTGCTCGGCATGGCGCTCGGCCTGGGAGCCGTTATGGGTTGATGGTTCCTCGGCCCGTCGCTCGGGGGCCGTCGTTGCGTTCTGCATGGTGACCGTCCTCTCCTCGCTGCCGGTCTCCACTCAGCTACCCGGATCGGCGCCGGCCGACTCCCCTGGGCGAACTCAGATCCCCGGGGGCCGCGGAGGCGTCTGCAGCACGGGTGGGTTGATCAGGGCTGGGTTGCTCGGATCGAGGAAATCCATGATCGTGTTCGCGTTGGCGTCGCGAACGGTGAGGGCGGGGAGGTTCCACTTGTGCTCGATCGTGGCCAGGATCGAGGTGTGGTCATAGACCTTGTTGGTCACCCCGCCCGGCTTTGAGCACGGCGAGACGACGATCGTCGGAACTCGCGGACCGTAGATGTCGTAGCCGTCGGGTGGATCCCCGGGGGAGAGACGAGGCTGGATGTTGTCGGGCGGAGTGACGCGCGGAGGCGGAACGTGGTCGTAGTAGCCGCCGTGCTCGTCGTAGGTGTAGATGAGCAGGGTTCGATTCCAGCGCGGGGACTGCAGGATCGCTGTGATGACCTGGTGGGCGAAGGCCTCACCGAAGAACATGTTCTGCGGATCCTCCTCGGTCTCGGCGGGCGCCGCATCGTGGAAGTTCGCGCCGAGCACCCCCAGGAGCTCCTTGACCGGAAAGGGCAGGGAGGCGAGCTGTGAGCCGATCTCCGAGACGACGCCGATCCCCGCATCGACGAAGCTCACGGCCGGCAGCGTGCCGGCCTGGCAATCCTGAAAGAACTTGTCGATGTGGGCGTGATGGTCGGCGTGCTTGAGCACGATCGACGGAATCACGGAGGTCATGGGGACGTCGGTGAAGTAGTCACACCAGTTGATGCGGTGGCTGGAGAGGACGTCGAAGATCGTTCCGTTCGGCGGCGGTGAGTCGAGCAACGAGCTCACGTCGGTCACCGTGCCCCCGAAGGCCGTCCCGGCCAGCATGAAGCGACGGTTGGGGTACGTCGGGGCCGGGGCGGAGGCGAACCAGCGGTTGGCCACCGTGAAGGCCTCGGCCAGCGAGTAGGCGAACGGAAGCACATCGGGCGTGTAGTAGCCCATCGGCTCGAGCGCGCCGGACGAGCGGACGAAGCCGTCCATCGCCCCGCCGTTGACCTGCTGGTGGGTCGCCTTCCAGTTCTGGGTGATGTGCGTGGCCTGCGCGGTGTTGGGCAGCGCGAAGGAGTGCACCTGGGCGGGCATGTGGTTGACGCCTGGGTTCCAGTTCTGCGCCTTGCCAGAGCTGTCGAAGGTCAATCCATCGACGTCGGGG
>JBDTEE010000194.1:0-8765 GCA_039922645.1 Solirubrobacteraceae bacterium
CTGCGCCAGAGAGCCCATCGATCGCGGCGTGGTGGATCTTGGTCATCACCGCCATCCGGCCTCGCGGCAGACCGTGGATCAGGTACAGCTCCCAGAGGGGGCGGGATCTATCCAGTGGTCGCGAGAAGATTCGCGCCACCTGCTCGGCCAGCTGGGCGTCGGTACCCGGCGGGGCCAGCGCCATCTCGCGCACGTGGAATTCGAGATCGAAGTCGGGGTCCTCGATCCAGTATCCGTAGTCGAGGTTGAACGGAACCTCCCGTAACCGCCAGCGAAACGGCGGCACCAGCGGAAGGCGCTCCGCGATCAGCTCCTGCAGGTCGAGCAGGCTGAGCTCGCCCCTCGGGGCGCTCGAGGGATCAAGGATCGCCAGGCCGCCGACGTGCCCGTAGTGACGTGAATCCTCAAGGGCGAGAAACTGCTGATCAAGGGCGGTGAGCTGGCGCACGATCATCTCCTGAGAAGGCGGCACGAAGCGTCTGAGGATGCTCTTCTACCACCAAACCACGCTTACCACGATCGGATGCGCGCCAGGGTTAGGATGGCCGCCGGTGACGAAGAGCAACCTTAACCTGTGCCTGGCCTGTCGTGACGTCCAGCCCAACGCCGCCGGAGGCCTATCGCGCGCGATGCGCGATCTGGCGCAAGCTTTGGCTCGCGAAGGTAACGAGGTGCATTTATTGACGAACCGATCGGCAGCCGCGCTCCCTGATCTGGAGGGAGTGTCCGTGATCCCGCTGTTCGTTCCGCCGGGCTCAGGACGGTTCAGTCACGCGGCCCTGGATACCGCGCCGCAGAACCTCATGCACGCCGCGGCCGTCTACCGGGAGGTAAGTCGCATCCACGAGCAGACACGAGGAGTCGACGCGGTCCTGGCGCCGCTCTGGCGTTCAGAGGGAGCGGTGTGCATGCTCGATGGCCGCTTTCCGACGATCGTGTCGTGCATGACGTCGATCCGGACGATTACCGAGGTCGACTCTTCATCGCGGCTGATCGGTGACATCGAGGAGCGGCTTTCGCTTGAACGGGCGGCACTGCGACGATGCCGGTATCTCCACGGTCTGACGGAGGCGGCGCTGGCCAAGACGGTCAATGACTACAGCCTCGATCCTGACCTGAGCGCCGTGATAGGCCGCGGGGTTCGTGATCGCCGTGGAGACACGCGTCACGAGGTGGCTCGGAACGGCCCACTGCGCATCCTGTTCGTCGGGCGGATCGAACCTCGGAAAGGTGTCGGCACCCTGCTCGCTGCGGCACGCGAGCTGATCGATCAACACCGGGACGTGACTTTCACTCTCGCTGGTCCGAATGTCGATCCGGGCTACCACCAGTCAATCGCCGACGAAGCGTCGCGCCACCCCAGGCTCCACGACGCCGTTCGGTTTGCCGGTGAGGTGTCTGACTCTGAGCTCGCTCGTCTTTACGAAGATTCCGACATCGTTTGTGTTCCGTCCCGTTACGAGTCCCACGGGATCGTGCTGCTCGAGGCCATGATGTTTGGCAAACCGATTGTGACCTGTGACGCAGGCGGGATCGACGAGGTCGTTGAGAACGCCCATGATGCATTGCTCGTGCCGCCTGATGACCCTTCTGCTCTGTCGGACGGCCTGCGGCGTCTCGTGTCGGACCCAGGATTGCGTTCGAGACTTGGTGCAGCCGGACGGAACGCTTTTGAGCGGCGGTTCGACGCTCAGGAGGTCGCCCGTCGGATGCAGTCGTTCGTCGAGGAGGTCCGGTCGCTACACAGCGGTCTCGCACCGGCACCTGGGGAGGTGAGCGACCGCCTCGAACGGCTCCTCTCAGAGGTTCTCTCGCTCGATTCCAGATCTGCGTCAAGCGCCTGTGAGGAGCTGCTCGATCCGGTGCCGACCGACGCGCTTCGCGGCGTCCGAGCCACGGCTCTCCGCGCGCCGGCCCCAAAGCCCGCCGCGAGTCATGACCCCGCCGTTGCGGGCCCGGCTCGGCTCACGGCGGTCGTTGTGACCCGAGACCGCCCCGAGCTTGTGAGCCATGCTCTGGACTCGCTCGAGCGCTGCCGGCTACCACTCGAGATCGTGGTGATCGACGACAACTCCTCCCCGGCGGCCGCCCGTCGCGTTGCCCAGGACTGCTCCCAGCGCCCGCAGGTGAAGCTTCGGCGCTCGGACCACAGCCTTGGTTGCGCCGGCGGACGTCTGCTGGGCATTGCGATGGCGCAAACCGACCTCGTGCTGGTCCTTGATGACGACGCCGAGCTGATGCCCGGCGCCCTCGAACACCTCAGTGCTGAACTCGACCGGCATCCAGCTGTCGGCGCCGTGACGGCCACGGTCGTCGACTCAGACGGGATCGTCTTGCATTCCGGCGGAGTGATCCACCGCACCGAGAAGCTCGCCGTCCTGGAGCCATACGGCGTCGGGCGCACGCTTGACTCGAGCTCCCTTCCTGAGAGCGGCCCGACGGACTGGGTCCCGGGTACGGCCGTTCTGATCCGCCGTGCTCTGCTCTCGGAGTTTGAGATCGACGAGGCGATGTCAAACTACTTCGAGGACGCCGAATGGTGTTATCGCATTTCGATGGAACGCCCTGGGGTTTTCCGCCGTAGCCGCGAAGCCGTCGCGGTCCACCATTTCGAACCGAGACCGTACGGAGGGGAAAGTTTCCGGGCACGCTCGGGCACCGTTGGTCTCGTTGCCGCGTGCGCGCGGTTCTACGAGCGCCACGGAGTTCTCCTGGGTCCCGCCCTGTTCCAGGTCGTTCCAGAGCTTCAGCGTGACGATGGCGTGTGTGATCTCGCGGCGGCGCGCTTACTGATGGAGTTGGTGTCCGCCAAGGGTCCCGAGTGGATGCTGGCCGCCTGGATGAACGGCGACCTGGCCGCCCTGCTTGACCGGCATCCTGAGATCGCGCCGTTGCAGGCCGAACTTGCGTGGCTCAGGCAGGTGGTTCTGTCCCAGGAGGAAACGCTGCGCTTCCTGCACACGCGGAACGAGACCCTCGACCGCATAGAGCAGGGCGGATGGTGGCGGCTGCGTGCTCACATCGTCCCGGTCCTGCGGCTGGTCACGTGGCTACGGGGCCCCAGGGAAGCTCACAAGGCCTGAGCGACCGGTGAGCGAGACGGGGCGGACAGGAACAGGCGGCCGTGGAGCACTCCGCGGGTGGTGCCGGTAGCAATGGTCCGCGCGTTCTGGCGCTGGCTCGTCGATCGTACGACCTGAGCCGTCCACCGCCGCCATTGCGCATGCGATGCTCAAAACTCCTCTACCGCTAACACAACATTCCGGCAGGGAGTATGTGCGCTTGATGAGGACCGGCTGTTGATCGAGGTGATCGACGAGGGCTCAGGCTTTGAGCTGGTCCTCGGTCAGCACGACCTCAACCTCGGGCTCCACGTGGTCGAGGCGGCCGCCAGCCGCTGGGGAGTTCATGAGGGCACCACTCGCGTGTGGTTTGAGCTCGAGCGGCCAGGGCCTCGGATCGGAGTCGACAGCAAGCCGCAACCCGACGAGTGACGATGTGCTCACCCGGGGCCGGTAGCACGGCATAGGGTTCCTCGCGTATCTGGTGCCGCGGTTATCTCCGACGGACGGGTCGATTCCGCTGTGCGAGCTCACGGGCATTAAGAACGCGTGGCCCCTCGTGTCTCATGTTGGCAGCATGGCTTGCGCTGATGTAGCTTGCCGCGCGTGGGGTCGACGGAGCTTCCAGCCGAGGGTCTGCGGGTGCGCGACGTGACCGTGGCCTTCGGCGGCATCACGGCACTCCAGGACGTCTCGCTCGAAGTCGAGCGGGGTGAGATCCTCGGGGTCATCGGGCCGAATGGGGCGGGCAAGACGACGCTCTTCAACGTGATCTGTGGATTCGTCAAGCCCGCCTCCGGCACGCTGCGCTGGCGTGGTCGCCCGCTCGAGCGCCATCGTCCGGATCGGCTCGCCGGGCTCGGGATCGCCCGCACGCTCCAGGGGGTCGGCCTGTTCCCGCGCCTCACCGTCATCGAGAACGTGATGGTCGGCGCGCAGCGTTTTCGCCGGGCCGGCTTCGCCAGTGCGCTGCTCGGGCTGCCGCGGTCGGACCGTGACGAGGGCCAGCTGCGGGAGCGGGCTCTGCGCGCCCTGGGAACGGTCGGGTGCGACGAGATCTCCGACCGGATGCCCGGCACGCTTCCGTATGCGGTCCAGAAACGGGTGGCGCTGGCCCGGGCGCTCGTCGCCGAGCCGGATCTGCTGCTGCTCGACGAGCCGGCCGGCGGGCTCGATGCCGAGGAGCTCTCGGACCTGGCGAAGCTGTTGGACTCGCTCCGCAGCGAGCTCGCCGTGATGCTCGTCGACCACCACATGGATCTCGTCAGCTCGGTGTGCGACCGGCTCTCAGTACTGGACTTCGGACGGGTGATCGCCGCCGGCGTTCCCTCCCAGGTGCGCCAGGACGAGCGGGTGCTCGAGGCGTACCTGGGCCGTGACGCGGTCTCGGAGGAGACGACCGGCGAGACGGGGGGCGAAAAGCATGCTCAGCATTGACGCGCTGACCACCGAATACGGCGCCGTCCGCGCGATCGACGACATCTCCCTTGAGGTGACCGAGGGGACGGTCACCGCCGTGCTCGGGGCGAACGGCGCCGGCAAGACCACGCTGCTCCGGACCATCTCCGGGCTTGTGCGGCCGAGCGCGGGGAGCGTCAGATTCGAGCAGCAGGACATCACGCGCCTCCCCGTAGAGGAGATCGTCCGGCGGGGGGTCGCTCACGTGCCCGAGGGCGGCGGGGTGATCTCGGAGCTGACGGTCGAGGAGACCCTGCGGCTGGCCGCCGTGTGGCGGCGAGCGCAGGCCGCCCGCCCGGAGGAGATCTACGAGATCTTCCCGCGGCTGCGCGAGCGACGCAGCCAACCGGCCTCCCGCCTGTCGGGAGGCGAGCGGCAGATGCTCTCGATCGGCCGCGCGCTCGTGCCGCGTCCGCGTGCGCTGCTGCTCGACGAGCCGTCACTCGGCCTCGCGCCACTGCTCGTCGCGCAGATCATGGGCCTCGTGCGCCGGCTCGCCGACAGCCTCGGACTCGGCGTGCTGCTCGTGGAGCAGAACGCGCGCAGCGCGCTCTCGATCGCCAACCGCGGTGTCGTGCTGAACCTGGGCCGCGTGGTCGCCGACCAGTCACCTCAGCAGCTCTCCGCCGACGAGCGCCTCCGTCATGCCTACCTCGGATTCTGAGCCGTCGTGACCAAGTTCATCGACCTCACACTGAGCGGCATCTCGAACGGGGCGGTGTACGCCGCAGTTGCGCTTGCGCTCGTGCTGATCTGGAGAGCGACCCGGATCGTCAACTTCGCCCAGGGCGCGATGCTGATGATCACCACGTTTATCGCCTCCGCGGTGATCAACAGCACCGGTTCCTACTGGCTCGGGCTCGTGGTCGCACTGGTCGCCGGCCTGGTGCTGGGCGCCGTGGTCGAGCGAGTCCTGATCCGGCCCGTCGAAGGCGGCCCGCCGCTGAACGCGGTGATCGTGACGCTCGGGATCTACACGCTGCTGATCGCCGTCGGCGGGATGATCTGGGGCAACACGCCGCGTTCGTTTCCGCCCGCGTTCTCCCTGCGGGGCTACAACGTCGGCGGGACGACGCTCCTGTTCACCCCGAACGACACGTTCATCGTGTTGGTCGTCCTGGGTCTCGCGCTCGTTCTGGCCTTATTGTTCCGCGCCACGCCCCTGGGGCTGCAGATGCGAGCCGCTGCCTTTCGCCCTGAGGTGGCGCGTCTGCTGGGGGTCCGGGTTGGGCGCATGTTCGCCCTGGGCTGGGGTCTCGCCGCCGTGGCGGGCGCGCTGGCTGGAGTGTTGATCGCGCCGTCGGTCTTCCTCGGCCCGAACAGCTTCGATCCGATCCTGATCAGCGGGTTCGTGGCTGCTGTGCTCGGCGGGCTCGACAGCCCACCCGGCGCCGTGGTCGGCGGCGTTCTGCTCGGCGTCGCCCTGTCCTACGTGTCGGGCTATGAGGGCTCCTCGCTCGTCCCCCTGGCCGCGTTGGTGATTCTGGTGGTCGTGCTCATGCTCCGTCCCGAGGGCCTCTTCTCCTCGACACGGGAACGGCGAGTGTGACTTCACTGGCGGCGGCCCTGCATCGGCGCACGTTCCTGCGATCCCTCGGGCTGGTCGTCGTCACCGCGATCGTGCTCGCGGTGATCAGCACCTACATCAGCGCCTACAACGACCTCCAGCTGGCCAACGGCGCGTACTACTTCGCCGCCCTGGCCGGGCTCACGGTGCTCGCCGGCCTCGGCGGGCAGATCTCGCTCGGTCACGGCGCGTTGATGGCGGTCGGCGCCTACACCGTCGTGCTGCTGGTCGGCAACGAACAGTGGGCGGCCCTGCCCGCGGTTGTGGCGGCAGTGGTGGTGACGGCGGCGGTCGGCGTGCCGGTCGGCGCCGCCGCGAGCCGGCTGCGCGGGCCCTACCTGGCCGGCGCCACGCTCGCCTTCGCCGTGGGGCTACCAGCGATCGCGGACCGGTTCCCGAGCACCTTCGGCGGCGAGAACGGACTGACGATCAATCCTCCGACGCCGCCGGGGTTCCTCGGCGCCAATTTTCCGCTTGAGCGCTGGGAGGCGTGGCTCGCCTGCGCGGGAGCCCTGGCCGTGCTGTTCGTGCTCTATAACCTGATCCACAGCGGCGCCGGCCGCTCGCTCCGAGCGGTCCGTGAGGACGAGATCGCGGCGTCTCTGTCCGGGCTTCGGATCGGGCGGATGCAGACGGTGGCCTTCGTCATCAGCGCCGGCTGCGCCGGACTCGCGGGCGCGTTGCTCGCGCTCGTGCTGCAGCTTGCCCAGCCGGGGGCGTTCCCGCTCCAGCTGTCGCTGTCGCTGCTGACCGGGATCGTTCTCGGCGGGCTGGGGTCGCTGGTTGGAGCGATCTGGGGAGCGGCGCTGCTGGTGCTGCTGCCGAACTGGAGCAACGACCTCGCGCACTCGTTCTCACTCTCGACCCGGGTGTCGGCCAACCTGCCGCTCGCGATCTACGGGGTCGTGCTGATCGCGGCGATGCTCGTGTGGCCGAGCGGCATCCAGGGTGGTGTCCGGGCGCTGTCGGGGTGGCTGCGCCGGCGATGGCTCAGCCGGCGCCCTTGATCTGGCGACGATGGCTCAGCCGGCGGGTTTGACCTGGGAGAGACCGAGCAGAGCCGCCTCCACCTCCCGGAGCCGTTGGTGATCGCCGCGGATCCCCACCACGGCGTCGTTGTAGAGGAACGCTTCCGCCAGCCGGACAATTGCGTACGCCAGCGTGCTCGCCTCGGCGGGCGGATCGTAGGCACCGGCCGCCGCCTCGGCCTTGATCAAGCGCTCGATCGAGGCGACCGCGCGTTGCTGTACCGCGCCCGAGCTCGAGGTCAACAGCCGCAGCGCCGCCCCCGTCTCCTGCTCCAGAAATCGCCGCAGAGCGGTGGAGTGGGCGAGGCTGCGGTTGATCCGGTCGAACACTTCGAGCAGGCCGAGCGCGCCCCGGGGCCTGACGCTGCGGCGCTTGAGGGCGATCAGCGCCTCGAGCTCGTCGGCGATGACCTCGCCGATCAGCGACTCACGCGAGCCGAACCAGCGGTAGATCGTCGCCCGGCCGAGGCCGAGCCGGGCGGCGACGATAGTCAGGTCGACGCGCTGGCCCTCCCGGTACTGCTCGCGGACCAGGCGCAGCACGGCGTCTCGCGACGCGGTGGCCGGGCGACCACGCTTGGCCTTGTCCGCGCCGGTCGTCGTCGAGCGTTTGGGGCCCCTCTTCGAACCTGTTGCCCCGCTCATCTGGAAAGTGTAGGGTTTGAAACGTTCGAGGGAGAACGTATCGAAATGGCGCGCGTCCCCAGCGGGTGCACCGTTCGTGCGGCGATCAGGAGGAGAGGCTGATGTCACATCCACGTATGCGGTGGCTCGGAGCGCTCGGCATCACGATCGCGCTGGGCGCTGGTGTCGTCGGTTGCGGTTCCTCGGGGACCAACTCGAGCGGCGGTGCTCCGGGGGTGACCAAGACGAGCATCACCTTTGGCACCCATCAGCCGCTGACCGGCCCCGCGGCGCCCGGCTATAGCGAGATCGCTCCCGCGTCCCAGGCCTACTTCGACTACGTCAACGCCCACGGCGGCGTGTTCGGCCGCAAGATCCACCTGATCATCAAGGACGATGCCTACAACCCCACTAACACAGTCAACGTCGTGCATCAGCTCGTTCTCCAGGACAAGGTCTTCGGCATCGTCGAAGGCCTTGGCACGCCGACTCACACCAAGGTCGTCGGCTATCTGAACGCCTCGAAGGTGCCCGACCTGTTCGTCGCCTCGGGCTGCCCGTGCTGGGACAACGGCTCCTCGCAGCCTGAGACGTTCGGCTGGCAGCCGAACTACACGATCGAGGGCAAGATCCTCGGTCAGTACATCAAGCAGCACTTCCCCGGCCAGAAGGTCGGCGTCCTCTATCAGGACGACGACTTCGGGCAGGGGGGGCTGGCCGGAATCAGCGCCGAGGTTCCCGCCGCTGACATCGTGGCCAAGCAGCCCTACCAGTCGGGGACGACCACGCTTGCCGCGCAGGTCACCGCGATCAAGGCCTCCGGGGCAAAGGTGCTGGTCGACTTCACCGTTCCGATCTACACCGCGATCGCCCAGCTGACCTCGTTCACGCTCGGCTACAAGCCGCAGTTGGTCGTCTCGAACGTGGGAATTGATCCGATCACCGTCGGTGCGCTGCTCAAGGCGGTTTCCAAGGGCAAGGCCTCGGGGACGGGGCTGATCGAGGGCGCGATCACCGACGCCTACC
>JBDTEE010000195.1:0-6995 GCA_039922645.1 Solirubrobacteraceae bacterium
GACCCCTCCCCCCACCCGAGGGCATCGAGCGCCGCGAGTGGATCCAGACCAACATCAAGGCCATGCGCCAGCTGCTTGACCCGGTGCTCGACCGAGCCAGCGGGACGCTGTCGGGGCCGCTCAAGCCGGCCATGCAGCTCGCCCTCGGCTTCGTGGTCACCACCGAGGTGGCCGTCGTGCTCGGCTATCTGGCTCAGCGCGTGCTTGGGCAGTACGAGCTGGTGCTGCTCGACGAGAGCACCGAGACCAGCCCCCCACGGCTGCTCTTCGTGATGCCCAACCTCGGGCAAGCGGTGCAGGCCTTCGGAGCCGAGGAGGACGAGTTCATGACCTGGGTCGCCCTGCACGAGGTGACTCATGCCGTCCAGTTCAACGGCGTACCCTGGTTGCACGGCTACGTGGCCGGGCTGGTGCGTGAGCTACTCAGCAAGGCCGAGCTGCGCATGGACGCCGAGCGCAAGCTGCACCTGCCCAGCCGGACTGAGGTCAAGCGCGTCGCCACAGCGCTGCGCAGCGGCGATCTGATCGCGATCTTCACCAGCAACGCCGAGCGCGAGACCTTTGACCGCATCCAGGCGGTCATGGCGGTGATCGAGGGCCACGCTGAACACGTGATGGACGTCGTGGCTCCGGATCTGCTGCCCTCGCTGCCCAAGCTCCGCGCGGCCCTCGACCGCCGGCGCAAGACACAGTCGACGATGTCCCGGCTGTTCGCCAAGCTGCTCGGCCTCGAGCTCAAGCTGCGTCAGTACGAGCAGGGCAAGGCGTTCTGCGACGCCGTCGTGGCCCGAGCCGGGACCAAGGGGCTCGAGCACGTGTTCAGCGGACCCGAGGCGCTGCCCAGCCTGGTCGAGATCCGCAACCCCCCGGCCTGGCTGCGGCGGGTCGGGCTCGATGGCGGGTTGCCCGAGCTCGCCGCCCCGGCGGCCTAACCGCCGCCCGACCAGTTCTCGACGGCAAACAGCCGCCACTCGTCCTCCACGCCCTTGAAGGCGTGCGCGCCCCGGTCGGCGAAACGCAGGCCCGAGCCGACGACCAGATCCTTGACCGTGCTCGAGGCGAGGACCTCCCCGGGCGCCGCCTCGGCCATGACCCGCGCCGCGATGTGAACGGCAATCCCGGCCACATCGTCCTCCCGCAACTCGGCCTCGCCGGTGTGCACGCCGGCTCGAACGGTCAGGCCCAGCGGCTGCACCCGGTCGACGATCTCCGCCGCGCAGCTGACGGCGCGGGCGGGCCCGTCGAAGGTGGCCAGAAAGCCGTCTCCGTTGGTCTTCACCTCGTGCCCGCGCCAGCGGCGCAGCGCGTCGCGGACCACCTGGTTGTGCTCGGCCAGCTGCTCACGCCAGCGGGCATCGCCGACGGCAGACAGCTGACGCGTGGAGTCCACGATGTCCGTGAACAGGACCGTGGCCAGCACGCGGTCGATGCGGGGTGCCGAGCGACGGCCGGTCATGAACTCCTCGATTTCCGCCAGGAAGGGCAGGTCGGTCCAGCCGTAGGCGTCCTCGCTCGGGTACTCGACGAACCGAGCGCCAGGGATCAGCTCGGCCACTTCGCGCCCGTACTCCACGGGGACGACACGGTCGCCGCTGGCGTGAAGCACCAGCGTGGGAACCTGGATCGTGGGCAGCACGTCGCGCAGGCTGGTCTGCGTGCTCATCTGCATGAGCCGGCGGGCCATCCCCGGACTGAGCGACGAGCGCTGTAGGCGGCCCCACCAAGCCACGAAATCAGGGTTGCCGGCCTGGCTGGGCGCGTAGAGGGACACCAGCGCACCGTCGCCCCAGCTCTGCTGAATGGCCTCCAGAACGTCGGCGCGCGCGCTCCCGTCGAGCCAGTGGCTTCCGTCGGCGGCCACGCCCGAGAGAACCAGCGAGGTGACCATCTCCGGATAGGTGGCGGCAAACAGCGCCGAGAGCCCCAGGTCGCCACCGCCGATGATCGCCGTGCGCTCGGAGCCAACCGCGGCCAGGACCGCGCGCAGATCGTCCACCTGCTGCTCGAGGGTCGGGGGCTCACCGGTGGCGTCCGAGAGGCCTGTGCCGCGGCGGTCGAACATGATCAGGCGGGCGAACTGGGACATTCGCCGGAAGGTACGTGCAGTTCCGGGTTCCTCCCACAGGATCTCGAGATGGGAGGCGGGACCGGTGATCACGACCAGGTCGCACGGCTCATCCCCCAGCGTCTGGTAGGCGATGCTGGCCTCGCCGCTGGGCGCGTAGTGGGTGGGGGGCGCCTTCATCTTCCGTTAACGCAATTCGGGCTTAGCAATGTAACCGGTCCGGGGCACTGGTTTACAAACATGTGTTCGATTAATCGCAAGCGAACTACCAACATCTTCCAACGACGGGAGCGAGTACTAAAACATGGCTACCACTACCAACACCAGCGGCCAGAAGGCCGCCGCAACTCGGAAGCGAAACACCGCGCGTAAGTCCGCGACGGCTACCAAGGCCAACGCCAGCCGTACGGCCTCGAGCGCCAAGACCGGCGCCAGCCGCACTGCCGCGAGCACGCGGTCAGGCGCCAAGCGCACCGCCAAGACGGCCCGCACCACGGCCCGTCAGGCCACCAGCGCCACCAGCGCTGAGTCGCGCGTCTACATCAACCAGGCCCAGCAGATCGCCGAGCGCGCCGTGCTCGTGCCGGTCGGCGCCAGCCTCCTGGCGCGGGACAACCTGGTCGGGACCGTCAAGGGCCTGGCCACGCGGTATCGCACGCGTGCCTCGGTTGAGCGTGAGCTGAAGCGCTACGAGCGTCGTGGCGCCACGGCCCGCAACCGGCTTGAGCGCCAGGTGCGCCGCACTCGCACGAAGGTTGAGCGCGAGCTGCGTCAGCGGCGCACCCGCGTCGAGCGCACGGTGAAGCAGAACCGCCGCCGCGTCGAGCGCGACATTCGCTCGAACCCGCTGGGTTCGCGCGTCGAGAAGATCGTCGCCGAGGCTTCGGATCGGCTGCCGATCTCCTAGTTGCCCTTCCCCGCCCGACGCCCCGGAGAGCGTCGTCGGCGGGACAGATTCGCCGGCCTCATAACCTCGCCGGCGAATGAAGCACCCTCTCCTCCCTCAACCGCCGGGGCGTCACGAAAGTGGCGCCCCGTTGGTCCTTAATCGCCGGTGACCGGTTAGGGTCAACGCCGTGGATCTGTGCCTGATGATCGAGGGCCAGGAAGGCGTCAGCTGGCCTCAGTGGGTGGCCCTGGCTGAGGCCTGCGAGCGGCACGGGATCGGCACCCTGTTCCGCTCCGATCACTACATGAACCTGGACGGCCAGCACCCCGAGCGAGGCTCGCTGGACGCGTGGGCCACCCTGTGCGGCCTGTCGGCGATCACCAGCGGGCTGCGGCTGGGCACGATGGTCTCGCCGGCCACCTTCCGCCATCCCTCGGAGCTGGCCAAGGTCGTCGTGACCGCCGATCACATCTCCGGCGGGCGGATCGACTTCGGCCTGGGCACGGGCTGGCACGAGCGCGAGCATGCCGCCTACGGCTTCCCCTTCGCCTCCACCCGCACCCGGATGGACGTGCTCGAAGAGCAGCTTCAGGTGATCCTGGGGGCCTGGGGCGAAGGGACGTTCTCTTTCACGGGCCAGCACTACAAGCTCGAGGGCCTCGACGCCCAGCCCAAGCCCATGCAGCGGCCCCACCCGCCGGTGATCATGGGCGGCAACGCCGGACCGCGAAGCGCCGCCCTGGCCGCGCGTTACGCCGACGAGTACAACACCGTCTTTCCCACGGTAAAGGACGTCCGCGACCGCCGCGAGAGCGTGGATCGAGCCTGCGCCGAGGCCGGCCGCGACCCGCTTCCCTTCTCGATCATGACCGCGGTCCTTGTCGGCCGCGACCAGGCGGAGCTAAGCGACCGAGCCCGCCGCCTGGGCGAGAAGATGGGCACTAATTCCGAAGCCCTGCTCGACAATCCGCCCTCGGGCTGGATCGTGGGCACAATCGATCAGGCCACTGAGCAGTTGCTGGCTCTGCGCGAGGGCGGCGTTGACCGCGTCATGTGCCAGCAGCTCGTGCACGAGGACCTCGACGCGGTGGCGCTGCTGGGCGAGCAACTGGCCCCGCGCGTCCGGTAGCTGGTCACGCAGGCTGGCGCCCGCGGTCCGGGAGTGAGCAATTTCCCCCGTCACCCGGCGTATCGAAACGAGCCGTGGTGGATCGTGTCGGCCTGCGCGTCGTTTGGTCCCAAGCGGTAAGCCCGGGCCGCGACGCGGCAGGAATTGCTCGCGGTTTAGGGGCGGGCGACCGCGACCGGGAGGCCCGCGGCGACCAGAAGGCCGCGGGACGGCGCCTGCGCCCGGCAGCGCGGCGCGGAGGGTGGGGGGAGGCCCGGTCCGACGAACGTGGCGGTTGAGAGGAGGACCGCTGAGGACGTGGTGGCGAACTCCACGCACGGCGTCAATGAGCAGCGGGGCAGCCCTACCTCACACCCCTGGGGAACGATCCTGAGGTTGGGGACGAGCAGCGCCCTCGGCGCGAGGTGCCTCGGGTGAGCCGCAAGGTCCAGATAGCGCTGGAGGCCGCGCCGCAGCGCGTTCGGAATCCGAAGCAACGAACTCGACACAGAGCTGGATCGCGCCTGAGAGTGCGCCGCACCGGCGGGCTCGAGGGCCAGCGCCAGGCCCAGCACGGAAGTGACAAGGACCACGGCGAACAGCGAGCGACGCATGGTGTAACCCAGTATCTGCCTTCCGCCGCCCGCTGACAACCTTCAACCCGCGGACCGTCCGCCCCAGTCCTCGGGGGCGACGTCGGCGATCGACTGCGAGAAGGTCCAGTAGTGGCCGCCGAGATCAAGAGCGTTGTACTGCCGCTCGCCTAGGGGAAGTCCTTCGGGGCCTGGAGAATCTCCGCCCCGCAGTCTCTGGCCTGCTCGAAATGGGCCTCGGCGTCGGCCACGCGGACCAGGACCGAATGGCTGAGGCGCCCGGGCGGCTCGGGAGCCAACGTCATTCCCGCCCCGGGCTCTCCGGCGGGACTCTCGCGGGCTTCCCCCAGGACAACCGCGCCGCCGTCGATCTCGAGCTGAGCGCGGTGATTGCCGGCCCGCCAGCGCTCGCGGAAGCCGAATACCCGGCACAGCCACTCACAGGCCTCACCGACGTCCTCGTAGATCAGAACCGGCATGAGGCTGACGCTGGGCATGGTGCGGTTCTCAATCACGACTTCCTCCGATTCGGGACCCTGGCTGTCGAGGGTCATCATCGCGATCAGGCGAGGCGCGCGCTACTGGTCCTCGAGCTCTAGGGTCCGGACCCATTCGGTATCGCCACCGTGGAGTTGGTAAGCGGCCTCAGGTGGCCGCCCCGATTCAGACGGAAGCCCGTGTAGTTGCTGCTCCCGGGATCACCATTGGCCACGTAGACCAGCGACCCGCTGACCGCGATGCTGACCGGATCGACCCCGCCGGAGTTGATGGGCCCGCCCTTCACGGGGCGCAGGGATCCATCATGCCTGACCCTCAGGACCGAGATCTGGTTGCTGCCGGCGTCCACAGCGAGCAGATATCGCCCGTGGTCTGCCAGTTGGAGGCACCCTGCGAGCCGAGCGGCTGCCCAGAGCCGGTCCCCCCGGCCGCAAACGGCGAACCCGGCAGGGCGGTCAGAGAGCCGTCCGCATGCCGGGCAAAACCGGCGATGGTGTTCGCCGCGCCGGGGTTGTCGTTGAGATAGACGTGGCCGACGACGTCACTACTCCGGGCGGCGGCGGGGGCCGAACCCGGGAGGGCGAGCGCCGCCCCGGCCGCCCCAACCCATCTGCTTGAATGGATCTCATGCCGACCAAAGACCAGGTGACCGAAGCCCTCCGTTCGGTCATCGACCCCGAGCTGCGGCGGGACATCGTCGAGCTCAACATGGTGCGCTCGATCGACATCCACGCCAACGGCGTGATCGACGTGATGGTCTCGTTGACCACCGCCGGATGCCCGATTCGCAGCCATTTCCAGACCGGAGTGGCGGACGCCGTCCGGGGCGTGGAGGGCGTGAGCGGCGTGAACGTCAGCTTCGATGTGCTTTCGGATACCGAGAAGTCGGCCCTGGGACGCAAGCTGGGCCGCGGTTCGCTGCCCGAGGGCGCCCTGGCCCAGGTCAGCAACGTGATCTGCATCGGCTCGGGCAAGGGTGGCGTGGGCAAGTCCAGCGTGACCGCCAACCTGGCCGCGGCCCTGTCGGCCAGCGGCAAGCAGGTGGGCGTGCTCGACGCGGATGTGTGGGGCTACTCCCAGCCCCGGATGCTCGGTGTCGGCGCCGAGCGCCCCCGGGTCAACGAGCAGCGCAAGCTCGTCCCGATCAGCGCCTTTGACGGCATCAAGGTCATGTCGATCGGGTTCTTCGTCGAGCAGGACGCCGCTGTGGTGTGGCGCGGACCGATGCTCCACAAGGCCCTTCAGCAGTTCCTCGAAGACGTGGAGTGGGGCGCGCTCGACTACCTGCTCATCGATCTGCCCCCGGGTACCGGCGACGTCTCTATGACGCTGGCCCAGCTGCTGCCCCAGGCCAAGTTCCTGCTCGTGACCACCCCGCAGCCGGTGGCCCAGAAGGTGGCCGCCCGCTCAGCCGAGATGGCCACCAAGCTCAAGCTCGAGATCGCCGGCGTGATCGAGAACATGTCCGGCTTCGTGACCCCGAGCGGAGAGCGCTTCCAGATCTTCGGCGCGGGCGGCGGCCAGCTGCTGGCCGAGGAGCTCGAGGTACCGCTGCTGGCCAAGATCCCGTTGACCATGGCCCTGCGCGAGCAGTCTGACTCGGGCCTGCCCCTGGTCTTCTCCGACCCTGATGACCCCGCCGCCCAGGCTCTGATCCAGGGGGCCCGAGGCCTCATCGCCCTATCACCGATCGAGCTACCGGTGATGCAGGAGCCCGCCCCGGCGGCGGCACCGAAGCCGGCGGGCATGTCGTTGCCGATGGCCTAGGCGCCGATCTGCACGCACGCCGGCGTCGTGGGCACCCACGCCGGACTGAGGGCCGCCGTAGGTGCTGTCGGGGCC
>JBDTEE010000196.1:0-5791 GCA_039922645.1 Solirubrobacteraceae bacterium
GGTCCTTGCCGCCGGGTCTCCCCGGTCGTCGAGGAGATCGCCGGCGAGCGCGGTGAGGCGCTCAAGGTGGTCAAGCTGAACATCGACGAGAACCAGCAGACGGCGATCAAGTTCAACGTGATGTCGATACCGACGCTGATGGTCTTCAAGCACGGCGAGGTCGCCAAGACGGTGATCGGGGCCTACCCGAAGAAGAAGCTCGAGGAAGAACTCGAGCCTGCGCTCGCCTAGGAGCGCCTAACGCCGATCTTCAGCGGCGCGCCATCGATCAGCACCGGTGGCGCGCCATCTGGCTCCTCGCCGTAACTGACCTCAGTGGCCAGCACCTCGGCCGCGATGTACTCCTGATGGATGCGCGCAGCGGCCAACAGCCGGTCATCTCCGTCCAGCGTCAGCACAATCCGGTCTGAGACCTCCAGGCCCGAAGACTGCCGGGCGTTCTGGACGGCTCTGACGATGTCGCGCGACCAGCCTTCGGCGCGCAGGTCGTCGTCGATCTCCAGCTCCAGGGCGACCGCGTGTGAGCCTTCACGCTCCACCTGGTAGCCCTCGAGCGGCTTCATGCTCACCAGCAGATCCTCGGCGCTCAGCTCGTGGTCGTGCCCGTTCACGGAAATGGAAACGAAGCCACCGTCGCGCAACGCGGCGGCGGCCCGCGCCGCATCCAGGCCGGCCACGGCCGCGGCCACCAGCGGCATCTGCGGCCCGAAGCGGGGACCGAGGCTGCGGTAGTTGGGCTTGACCTCGACCTGGCCCAGTTCATCGGCTTCGGAAACGAAGCGGAGCTCGTGCACGTTGAGCTCCTCGCGGACGATGTCGGTCAGCCGATCGATGGCCTCGCGCTCGCGACCCGTCGCCACCACCACGGCGGCGCGCAGCGGCTGGCGGACCTTCAGCTTCGCCTGGCCGCGGGCGGCCAGACCCAGGCGGACGGTTTCCCGGGCCACGGTCATGGCGTCCTCGAGCTCGTGATCGCGCGTCCCGGGCTCGGGGTAGTCGCACAGGTGAACGCTCGGCTCGCTCCCGTCGAGGTTGTCGTAGATCTCATCGGCGATGAACGGCGTGAACGGGGCGATCAGCTTCGCCACCGTTATCAGGCACACGCGCAGCGTGGCGAAGGCAGCCGCCTCACCCTCCCAGAAGCGCCGTCGCGACCGGCGCACGTACCAGTTGGAGAGCTCGTCAACGAACTCCTGGATGGCGCGGCCGGCGAAGGTGGCATCGAAGTCGTCCAGGCGCTCGCCCACCGTTTCCACGGTGGCCTGCAGGCGCGAGAGCACCCAGCGGTCGAGTTCATTTGGCTCGGCGCCGGCGGTACCCGGTGCGACACCGTTGGCGTTCGCATAGAGGACATAGAAGCCGTAGGTATTCCAGAGCTGGAGGAGGAACTGCCGCACCGCCTCGCCGATCGTCTCCGCCGAGAACCGGTAGCCGTCCCAGGGCAGTTTCGAGGTGAAGAAGTACCAGCGCAGCGCGTCCGCGCCGTAGCGGTCAATGACCTCCCACGGTTCGACCGTGTTGCCGAGCGACTTGGACATCTTGCGACCCTGCTCATCGAGGATCAGCCCCAGGCAGACCACGTTGCGATACGGCGAGCGGTCGAACAGCAGCGCGGAGATGGCCAGCAGCGAGTAGAACCAGCCACGGGTCTGATCGAGCGCCTCGCAGACGAAGTCGGCCGGGAAGCGCTGCTCGAAGTGCTCGAGATTCTCGTGTGGGGCATGGAACTGCGCGAAGGGCATCGACCCCGAGTCGAACCACACGTCGATCACCTCGGGCACGCGCCGCATGTCCTGCCCGCAGTTCTCACACGGGAAGGTGACGTCGTCGACAAACGGCCGGTGGGGGTCGGTGAGCTCGACGCCGGAGAGTTCCTGTAGCTCAGCCAAGCTGCCGACCACTCGTGTGCACCCGTGCTCGCAGCGCCAAACCGGCAGCGGGGTGCCCCAGTAGCGCTCACGCGACAGCGCCCAGTCCACGTTGCCCTCCAGCCACTTGCCGAAGCGGCCGTGTTTGACGTGCTCGGGGTGCCAGGTAACGCTCTCGTTGGCCGACAGCAGCCGATCCTTGATCTGACTCGTGGCGATGTACCAGGACGGCTTGGCGTAGTAGATCAGGGGCGTGTGACAGCGCCAGCAGTGGGGATAGGAGTGCTCGTAGGGCTCGGACCGCAGGATCCGGTCGCGGGCGCGCAGATCCTCGATCAGGTCCTCGTCGACATCCTTGACCCAGCGTCCGGCGTACGGGCCGATGCGCTCGTCGTAGGTCCCGTCGGTGCGTACCGGGTTGACCACGATCAGTCCCTGCTGCTCGCCGAGCCGGAAGTCGGTCTCCCCGAAGGCCACCGCGGTGTGGACGAGTCCGGTGCCGTCTTCCGCGGTCACGAAGTCGGCCGGGAGAACGGTGTGTCCGCGTGGGCCGTAGGCCTCGGCGGGGATGAAGTCAAAGGGGGGCTCGTAGGCGGTCCCGACCAGCTCGGCCCCGGGAAAGCGTTCGAGCACTTCGGCCGATTCGCCCAGCACCTTCTCGACCAGAGCCTCGGCGAGGATCTGCACAGGACCGCCCGGGGCGCGAGCGCGCACATAAACGATTTCGGGGTCAACGGCCACCGCGGCGTTGGAAACCAGCGTCCACGGAGTGGTCGTCCAGACCAGCAGCTCATCATCCTGCTGCGCGCGGCCGCTTGGCGTGGTGACGGGCAGGCGCACGTAAACGGAGGGATCGACCACGTCCCGGTACACGTCGGGCTGGCCGAGCTCATGGCTTGAGAGCGTCGTCCCGCACCGGGTGCAATACGGGACGACCTTCAGCTTCTCGTACAGCAGCCCACGGCGGTCGATCTCCTTCAGCGCCCACCAGACCGACTCCACGTAGCCGGGGTCAAGGGTCCGGTAGGCGTCGTCCAGGTCGATCCAGAACCCGATCCGCTCGGTCAGACGGTTCCAGTCCTCCACGTGGCTGAGCACCTTCTGGCGGCAGCGGGCGTTGAACTCGGCGATCCCGTAGCGCTCGATGTCCTCCTTGGCCGTCATGCCGAGCTCGGCCTCGACGGCCAGCTCGACGGGGAGCCCGTGGCAATCCCACCCACCCTTCCGCTCCACGTGATAACCGCGCATCGTCCGGTAGCGGGGAAAGATATCCTTGAACACCCGGCTGAGCACGTGATGTGTGGCAGGAGCCCCGTTGGCCGTCGGCGGACCCTCATAGAAGCCCCAGCGGGGTCCGTCGGCACGCCGGATTAGCGACTGGGCGAAGACATCGCGCTCGCGCCAGCGCTCGAGCACCTGCTGCTCAAGATCCGGGAATGACGCGCGGGCGTCAACGGGGCGGTGCGGCGCGGACATGGGCGGGGATTCTAGGAACCCCCGGCCTGGGGGCCGACGGTCTAGGCGCTGCGGTGCGCGGCCGAAACCGCGCTCAGGCGCGAGCTCGAGTCCGCCTGCGCCGGGTTCAGCCGGGCCAGCAGCGCGTCTCGCGCGGCCACGGGAGAGTCGCCGAGCCGATGGACCGTGCTCGCGCCCGTGTCGGGAACCGCGCCGCGGTAGTCGAACACCATGACCTCACGGGTTACCGAGCGGACGGCGTAGACGAGCCGTCCGATCGAGTCCAGTGAGACCCGGCGTCCGGTAAGGACGACGGCCCGCGGCTCGAGTGCTCTCAGGGCGCGGCCGAGGCGAGTCAGATCGATGTTGGGGGTGAGCGACAGGGTGCGCAGGCCGGCGCGGCGCAGCATGACCTCCAGAGCCTGTGCGTGCAGGGCATCGAGGTCGCAGGGTGCTGAGGCGTCGAAGATCATCACGCCCTCAGGCCGTGAGGCCCGCGGGGCGAGACGTCGCTGAGCGGACAGCCAGCCGGTGGCGTGCCGCCAGCCGAACTCGTATTCGACCGTGCTCACGTCGGGCTCGCGCTGAGCTTTGACCGCCTCGAGCAGCACCTCCTCGATGGTTCGCTCCACCGAGCGCAGGCCCAGGCTCTCTTCGAGCAGCCGGTTCGCCGTGTCCTCATCGAAGTCGGCAAACGCCGCGCCCAGGCGGGAGGAGGTCGAGGGGCCCTCGCCGCGCTCGCGGGCCAGAGAGATGGCCGAAGAGACGTTGTGCGTCTCGGCCAGAGTCAGCCGCAGCGACTCAATCTCTGCAAGCGAGTACTGGCGATGCCCGCCCGCGGAGCGCAGCGGCTTGGGAAAGTCGTAGCGTCTCTCCCAGCTGCGCAGCGTGTTCGGGCTGATGCCGAGCATCACTGCTGCTGCGTTTGTCCGGATGCCGTTCATGGGGCGAGTTATGCCTTTATCGGCAAGAATGTGCAACAACCGCACCCCCCCTTGCACTTTGGTCGATCTCGTTCGCCGAGAAGGACTATCCGTCTCGGCGTCGTCCCTCAGGCGGCGGGGGGTGGATCCGGAGACTTAAAAGCTGGCCCGGCGGGCGATCCTTCCCGGTTCCGGCATTGCGCTGGGCAGGCGGCCCTCCGCTTCGATCATTTCGACGATGCGCCGCTGGGCGGCGCTTGCGCCCGTCGGCAGGACTCGAGCCCCGGTGGTCCGGATCCGCACCCGCGGACCACCGCGGCGATAGACCGCGATTGGCATAGCGCCGGCGGCGAGACGGATGGCGTAGGCCCAACGGGCCACGTTGTCGTCATCCAGGTGCGATCCGGCGACCACCACCAGGTTGGGCCGGTGGATGGCCACGGCGTCGCCGATCCCGGCCACGCCGCGGGCGGAGAGGCTGAGGACATTGACGCCGGCGCGCGAGCAGAACAGCTCGAGTGCCCGGATATAGGACGCATCGGGATCGAGCTCATCGCGCGAGGCATCGCCGACGACGATTGAGATCGGCCGCACCGGCGGCGGGGAGAGTCGCATGGCCCGACGCAGCCAGTCGCCCGCCCAATGAGCGGCAAAGGCCCAGGCGGCGGATTCAGACCCGTAGCGCTTGTTGATCTCCTCCAGGGTGGGCAGGAGCACCTCTTCCACCGACCGCTCGACTGAGCGCAGGGCCAGGGCGGCCTCGATCGCCTGGTCGGCACGCTCGCGCTCGTAGGACACGAGAGCCCCAATCAGCGAGTTGGCATCGGCGGCCAGTCCTTCGCGCGCGCGGGAAACTGCCGAGGAAATGGACAGACCCTCCTGGAGCGCGTCGCGCAGCGCCGCCACCTCACCGTGGGTGAACAGACGATGCTTCCCGGGGGAGCGCTGGGGCTTGGGGAAGCCGAACCGGCGCTCCCAAGCGCGAAGCGTGTTCGGGCTCACGTTCAGAAGCGCCGCCGCTTCGCTGGTCTTCAAATAGCGCATTTATCCACGAAGTTGGAGTCCCTCATTGCTAAGTGCTGGCTCGCAGCATAAAATTGCACGAAATTAAGGCCGAAAGCGACCGGAAATTAGTGCGGTGATGCGCGTAGAGGCGCATTGGCACGGAAATATCTACGGCCCAGTTCGGGATCGCTTAAGCCTTGCACTCGGTTCCAAATTGCGCCGCACCGAAGGGAGGTGCGTATGAGCTGGCGTAACTGCTGATTTATTTACGAATGTCGTAAGGCGCCTCGTTTGGCGCTAACGTTGCGCTCATGGCTCGCCCTGGGCGTGGCGGACACTGGTGGCGTCATCCGCCGACGTTGCTGTTGGTCGTCGGCCTCGCACTGTGCGTAGTCGTCGCCGGTTTTGATGCGCGGCCCAGTCCAGGAGCAACCTGGTCCCTCGGAATCGTTCTCGTCATTGCCGCCGTGGCCGCGGGAGCAACCGCTGTCTATCTTGGCGGCCATCTTTCGATCGCGATCTCGGCTTCGGTCATCGTGG
>JBDTEE010000197.1:0-13171 GCA_039922645.1 Solirubrobacteraceae bacterium
ACGGCCGATGACCGTCGCCTAGGCGTCGTCCTCGGGACTCGACGCAGCTCTGCTGCGCCTTCGTCACTGCGTCCTCGCCCCGCTCGGTCCTCGGCCGTCTCACCCCCACAACCCGTCCCATGACCGACCCTGACACGCAGCTGCATGGCGGGCTGCTCATCGCCCGCGCCCTGAGGGCCCAGGGCGTGAGCAAGCTGTTCACCCTGTCCGGCGGCCACCTGTTCTCGATCTACGACGGCTGCCGGCAGGAGGGGATCGACATCGTCGATGTCCGCCACGAGCAGACCGCCGCCTTCGCCGCCGAGGGCTGGGCCAAGGTCACCCGCGAGCTCGGCGTCTGCGCCCTGACCGCCGGCCCCGGCGTCACCAACGGCATGAGCGCGATCGCCTCGGCCAGCGAGAACCAGTCGCCGGTGCTGGTTCTCGGCGGGCGCGCCCCCGCGCTGCGCTGGGGCCAAGGCTCGCTGCAGGAGATGGATCACGTGCCCTTTGTCGCCCCGCTGGTCAAGTTCGCCGCCACCCCGGACTCCACCGCGGAGATCCCCGAACTGCTTGATCGGGCGATGCGAATCGCCGTCACCCCGCACTCGGGCCCGGTGTTCCTGGACTTCGGCCTTGACCACGTGTTCAGCGAGGCCTCGGCTGCTGCTGACGCTGACCCGCTACCCAAGGCGGGGACCGGGCCCTTGGCCGATACCGGGGCCATCGAGCGGGCCGGAGCCCAGCTCCGCGATGCCGACCGGCCGGTGATCATGGCCGGCACCGGGCTCTACTGGGGGCGGGGGGAGGAGTCCCTGCGCTCACTGGCCGAGGCCCTGCGCATTCCCGTCTTCCTCAACGGCCTGGGCCGAGGATGCCTGCCCGCCGATCACGAGCTGTTCTTCTCCCGCGCCCGTGCGGACGGACTCAAGGGCGCCGACGTGGCCCTGGTCATCGGCGTGCCGATGGACTTCCGCCTCAGTTTCGGCGCTGCCTTTGGGGAGGGCACCCAGGTGGTCATGATCGACTCCGCCGAGCCGACCCGGGAGGCCAAGCGGACCGTGTCCGAGCGGCTGTACGGCGCGCTCCCGGGAACGCTCGATGCGCTGGCCGCGACCGTGGCCGGTGGCTCCTCGCTGACCGAGCGCGAGGCCTGGGTGGCCACCCTGCGCTCGATCGAGAGCGAGAAGCGCGCCGCCGAGGCCGCAGAGCTGGGGGACCCGCGCGCGCCGCTTCACCCGATGCGCATCTACGGCGAGCTGGCCGCGATGCTCGACGGCGACGCGATCGTCATCGGTGACGGCGGGGACTTCGTCTCCTACGCCGGGCGGGTGGTTGACACCTACCGTCCGGGTTGCTGGCTTGACCCCGGGCCGTTCGGCTGCCTCGGCACCGGACCCGGCTACGCGCTGGCCGCCAAGCTGGCCCATCCCGAGCGCCAGGTCGTGCTGCTCCTCGGCGACGGCGCCTTCGGCTTCTCGGGGATGGAGTTCGACACCCTGGTCCGCCACGGCGTGCACGTCGTCGGGGTGATGGGCAACAACGGGATTTGGGGGCTCGAGAAGCACCCGATGGAATTCCTCTACGGCTACTCGGTGGCCGCCGATCTCCGGCCCGAGACCCGGTACGACAAGATGGTGGCGGCGCTCGGCGCCCACGGCGAGCTGGCGCGCACGCCGGCTGAACTGCGTCCCGCCCTCGAGCGGGCCTTCGCAGCGTCGGGGCCGGCACTGGTCAACGTGCTCACCGACCCGAGCGTGGCCTACCCGCGCCGGGCCAATCTGGCCTGAGCGGAGCTGTTCGTTCGGCCCTTTACGCCGTCACCGTCCCGGGTGCAGAAGGTCAGGGTCGTGGCCGGGAATGACGGTGGCACCAGCGTCACGCATCACGCGTAGACGGTCTGCGGAGCGTCGCTGCTGATCGTGGTCGTCGGCGAAGACCGGAAACCGGTGGCCGTCCAGGCCGGACGCGAAGTGGGAGACATCGGCACCGAGCACGAGATCGCCGATCCGGATTGACTGGTGCCCGGGTGTATGCCCGGGGGTGAGCAGCAGCTCGATGCTGCCGTCGCCGAGGCGACGCTCTGCTCCTGCTCCAGAACGGACACCGCGAAAACATCCGGCCGGCCGTAATACGCCGCCGGGTCGGCGGTCGCCGCCGGGTTGAGTCCGGTGTCGATCAAGATCCGCTCGGTCTCGGTCTCCGCCAGGTAAGCGGGGACGGGAAAGCGAACCGTTCGGTCCATGTCGTCGCCGGCACGGAAAATCCCGGCCGGAGCTGTGAACCACCCGACGTTCAGCCTCTCGATCTTCACGGTTCCCTCTCGATAGAACGAAAACCGCCCGCGTTAGCGGGCGATTTCCGATCCAGGTTTGGCCCAATCGGGACGGGCAGGGGTACGTACCAGAAAGGGCCGATAGGTGGTCCGGACGGCGGGAGGCGCCGATGTCTGCGGCTATCGCCCGAACCTATGTGTAGGGCTGAGTAGTCGAAACTTCTCGCACCCCGCAGTGATAATCCTCCCCAGACCTACACATCGGCAATCGAACATTCGTCCAGTTGGCGCATCGTTGTGTCCAATCCAGGGTAGTCCCGCCCGCCGTGCTGGCGCCCGGATTGGTGGACGCTTGAGTGGTGGGTCTAGGCGCTCAGTCCGAGGGCGGCTCCGCGAAGGATGTCGTGCTCGGAGTGTTCGATCTTCTTCAGATCGAACAGGCGCGCAACCTCGGTGAAGATGAGCACCCCGGCGATGATCGTCGGAGCCCGGTCGGGGTGCAGTCCCTTGACCTGCCTGCGCTGCTCGAGCGGCATGGCGGCCAGCCGCCGGAGGATCTGGGCGCACTGATCAATGCCGAGCTCGTAGCCGTGGACCTTCTTCGGGTCGTAGGGATCGAGGTCCTGAGCGATGGCGGCCAGTGAGGTGGCGGTGCCGGCCACGGCGATGGCCTTCTGAACCCGCGTCCGCTCGGCTTCCGGGACCGCCTCGGCGAGGATCCGGGCAACGTCCTCACTGAGCTCGCGCAGCTCGTCCCCGGGCGGCGGGTCGTGATGGAGGTGGCGCTCGGTCTGGCGCACCACGCCGGCCTGGGTTGAGACGTGGAAGCTGACCTCGTGGCCTGAGCCGATGATCATCTCGGTTGAGCCCCCGCCGATGTCGAACACCAGGGTGCGGGTGCGGTCCTCGGGGTCGCGCTCGCTGGTGGCGCCGAGGAAGGTCAGGCGCCCCTCCTCATCGCCGCGGAGGATGTGGGGCTCGAACCCGTAGCGCTCCTTGACGGCGGCGGCGAACTCCTCACCGTTGGCCGAGTCGCGCACCGCGCTGGTCAGCACCGCCAGGCGCTGGTCGGCGTGGCGGGCCTCGACTCTCTGGCGGTATTCGCTCAGGGTGTCGAAGACGCGCTGCATGGAGTCCTCGTGCAGGCGCCCATCCTTGTCGACTCCGGCGCCCAGGCGGGTCACCGTGCTGACCCGCTCGAGCTCGCAAGTGACCCTGCGGTCCTCGACCTCGGCGATCAGGAGGCGGGTCGAGTTCGAGCCGATGTCGACAACGGCGACGACCCTGAATCGAGGGCTCAATACTCGTGCCTCAAGGCGGCGATCACGCTCATATCGTCGGCTTCGCCCAAGTAGGCCGCATGGCTGCAGGCGTTGGTGATGGCCGACATAACGCTCCTCGGGAGAATGGCTCCGTCTGGAAGGTCAGCGTGCTCCTTGAGGTAGAGCTCCGAGTAGGCGCTCTGCTCCGCCGGACGCGCAGAAGCCCACGCCGAACAGGAAGATGAGTCGTTAAGTGCTCCCCCCGCGCTCGACGGCAAGAAGGCCGGGGCGATCGTCACAGCGGCTAGAACGAGGAGAAGCGCAACTCCTCCGACCGACGCCCCCTTGTGCTGAGACATGACGGCCCTCACGTCCAGACCCGGCCCGGCGGGTGGAGCAGATTCAGCGGCGTCCCCCGCGGTCCTACGCGTGGCCCTGCCCGTCTCCTCCTGGTGAGAAGCCTGACGTTCACCCGGTTGGAGCTTAGCCTGGATCCTCCGCGCCGGAAGGTGATGACGTGGTGGCTCAGTCCCACACCGCGTGGGGCATTTCCTCGCCGGCCAGCGTGGCCAGCAGACTGTCGACGGCCATATCGGACATTCGCGCGCGGGCGCTGCGCGTGGCCGAGCCGATGTGAGGGACGAGCACGAGGTTGGGCGCGCTGAGCAGCGGATCCTGCGGGTCGGGCGGCTCGGGATCGGTGACGTCAAGCGCCGCCCCGGCGATCGTCCCCTCGTTGAGGGCCTTGGTCAGCGCAGCCTGATCGATGATCGCCCCGCGGGCGGTGTTGATGAGGATGGCTGTGGGTTTCATCCGGGCCAGCGCGGCGCTGTCGATCATGTGCCGCGTCTGGGGGGTGAGCGGGCAGTGCAGGCTGAGGAAGTCCGACTGCTCAAGGACGTCCTCGAGCGGCAGGCCGTCAGGTCTGGTGTGGATGACCTTCATGTCGAAGCCGCTGGCGCGCCGGGCCACCGCGCGTCCGATCCGGCCCATGCCGATGATTCCCAGCGTGGCGCTCTGGACGTCCTGGCCGAGGAAGCGGGCTGGTTCCCAGGTCAGCCAGTCGCCGGCGGCCACAGAGGCAGCCGCTTCGGTCACCCGCCGGGCGGCGGCCATGAGCAGGGCGAAGGTCAAATCGGCGGTGGCGTCGGTGAGCACCTCGGGGGTGTTGCTGACCTGGATGCCGCGCATATGTGCCGCCGGGACATCGATGTTGTCGTAGCCCACGGCGTAGTTGGCGATTGCCTTCAGCTCCGGGCAGGCGATGATCAGGTCGGCGTCGATCCGGTCAGTGAGCATGCAGAGCAGGCCCTGGGCGGCTTCTGTGTGCTCGATCAGCTGGTCGCGGCTGGGAGGCAGGCGCTCGGGCCAGACCTCGACATCGTGCGCCGCGCGCAGGCGGTCGAGGGCCGGCCCGGGAATCTGGCGGGTGACGAAGCAGCGGGCCATCGGCCCGGATTCTGACGGTTACGGGCTGGTTGCGGGGCGACGGGCGGCCGGGGCTACGCGCTGCTCTCGGCGGCGGCGGTCACGGGCTCGACCCCCGGGCGCGGCCGGAGGCGGGGCAGACCGAACAGGGCCACCAGTCCACCGGCCACGGCAAACCCGGCGGCGACGCCGAAGGCGACCTGGAAACCGCTGGTCAGCGCGGCATGAGCGGAGGCACCGGTATGCAGGTCGGTGTTGGTCTGCGCGGTGGCGATCGCCGCCAGCACGGCCAGGCCGAGGGCACCGCCGAACATCCGCGCCGTGTTGACCAGACCGGAGGCGAGGCCGGCCTCGGCCGGCGCCACCCCCGCCACGGCGGCGATCGTCGCCGGCACAAAGGACAGTCCGATGCCGATGGCTACCAGCAACGAGGCGAGCAGCATGTCCCCCACGTAGGTGCCGTGCACGGCCACCCGGGTGAAGAGGAGCAGCCCGATGGCCTGGGCGCTCATGCCGGTGACCAGCAGCGGCTTGGTGCCGATCCGGGCGACCACGCGGGAGGCCAGGGTGGAGCCAACGACGATGCACAGGGTCATGGGCAGGAAGGCCAGGCCGGCCTTGATGGGGGAGTAGCCGAGCACCTGCTGGAGGTACAGGGAGACGAAGAACCACATCCCGAACGTGGCTCCGCCGACCAGCAGCACGACCACGTTGGCGGCGCTCAGGGCGCGGGAGGCGTAGATCCGCAGCGGCATCAGCGGGTGCGACGCGAAGCGGCCCTCGATGATCACGAAGATGCCGAGGAGAATGGCGCCGCCGGCGATCAGGCCCAGCGTTGGGGCCGAGCTCCAGCCGGTCTGGTCAGTGCGGACGATGCCCAGCACGAGCAATGAGAGTCCGACCGTGGCGGCCAGCGCGCCGCTGAGATCGAAGTTCCGGGCGCGGTTGGCGTCGCGGCCCTCAGCAATCATCCGGTGCGCCAGGATGGCGGCAGCCAGAGCGATGGGCACATTGATGAAGAGAATCCAGCGCCAGCCGAGAAGGTCGGTGAGCACGCCGCCGAGGAGCACCCCGGCCGCGCCCCCGGCGCCACCCATGGCGCCCCAGATTCCAACCGCCTTGTTGCGGGCGGGCCCCTCGGTGAAGGTGGTGGTGAGGATGGAGAGCGAGGCGGGAGCGACGACCGCGCCACCCAGCCCCTGCACGGCACGGGCGGCGATCAGGAGCGGCTGGCTGTCGGCCATGCCGCCGGCCAGCGAGGCGAGGCCGAAGAGGATGAGACCGGCGACGAATACCCGACGGCGGCCGAGCAGGTCAGCCGCGCGCCCACCCAGGAGCAGGAAGCCGGCGAAGGTCACCGTGTAGGCGTTGACCACCCATTGGAGGTCGACCTCGGTGAAGTGGAGCCCGTTACGGATGGCCGGCAGGGCGACGTTGACCACCGACACGTCGAGGATGACCATGAACTGCGCCAGACAGGCCAGGATCAGCGCGGCGGTCAGATGGGCGTTCGGCTTGGTCTTGACGGTGTCGGGCATGGTCTCTCTTTCGTACGACGTTCATCGAACATAGCAACGTCCGAGAGGTTCCTTTTTGTGAGGTGGGTGACAGCGTTCAGCCGGTTCTCACCGGCATTGCGGCAAAGCCGCGCAGCGTGGCGCTCGGCCGGCGCTGGGGCTCGGCGGCCAGTTCCCGATCGGGAAAGCGCGCGAGCAGCTTGGGGAACATGACCTGCCCTTCCAGACGGGCCAGCGCCGCCAGACAGTGGTGGATACCCGCCCCGAAAGACAGGGGGATGCCCTCATCCCGGTCAAGAACGAGGCTGTTGGGCTGGGTGAACACCTCGGAATCACGGTTGGCCGCGCCGAGGATGGTGATCAACCGCTGGCCGGCATGCAGCGAGGTATCGCCGACCTCGATGTCGTCCACCGCCGTTCGGCCGAAGGTCATCTGCACGGGCGAGTCGTAGCGCAGGATCTCCTCCACCGCGGTTCCTGACAGCTCGGGCGTTCGGCGCCAGCGGTCAGCCTGGGCGGGGTGATCGAGCAGCGCGGCTACTCCGTTGGTCAGCAGCCCCGTCGTGGTCTCAAAGCCGGCGGCGAGGATCAGGGTGGCCAGCCGCACCAGTAGACGCGTGAGACAGCCCTCGCAGCCGGGTGTGATCCGGCGGGTTGAGCATCAGGATGCTCTCGAACATCAGCTGCAGCGCCGGACGCTCACGCCAATCGGGAAAGCCCGACACCTTGAGCAGACTCCCCGGGTTCTTGCGAACCTCGGCTCCCGCAGCAACGCCGAGCACTTCCGGTAGCCGGTGATGATCAGCGAGTCATCGGGCCCGGTCAGGCAGTCGCCCAGCGCTCGCAGCCGCTCGTAGAGGGGATACGGGTCAGACCGGCCAGCCGGGGTGGCCAGCTCGGCCATGATCGCGGCAGTTGGTGCCGTTACGGTCGTGGAGTCGGTCACGGCGCTACCAGTTTCTCGGACTCCGGGGCGGCGGAGCAACTCTTTTTTCTCGCGCCTGGGAAGAAACTCCGGCGGCGGGCGTCTTGGGAGTAACAGGTGCCGGGGATACGGCACTGTCCGTGCAACCTAGGAGGCATTTCATGCCGTCTCTCGCGCGTGGGCGCTTTGGTGTGCCCGCCGTTCTTTATGCGCTCGCCGCCGTCTCGGCGCTGGCGGCCGTCCTGGCCATGCCCGCGGTGGCGCTGGCCCGTCCGTTCATTCTGCGGCCGACAACGATCAGCACGGTCGCCTCGGCGGTCCCGACCCATGGTCCCGCCGCCGGTGACGGGAACCCCTACGGGGTGGCCGTGGTGCAGCGGAGCACCGGCCGTCTGGTCAAGGGCAATGTGTTGGTCAGCAACTTCAACAACGCCGCCAACCAGCAGGGCACCGGATCGAGCATCGTCCAGATCTCGCCTGCGGGGGCCCGTCACGTGTTTGCCGTGGTCCCGGCGCCGACCGCCACGCCCGCGGTCGGATTGACCACGGCGCTGGTTGAGCTGCGCCGCGGCTTCGTCGTCGTCGGGAGCCTGCCCGCCCCGGGCGGGATGGCCAGCGCCGCCACGGCGGGGGCGCTGAGCATCCTCAACTCCTCCGGTCACGTCGTGCGGACGATCCGGGCCGCGGACATCAACGGGCCGTGGGACATGACGGTCTCCGATAGCGGCGGCCGAGCGGTGCTGTTCGTAACTAACGTCCTGAACGGGACCGTGGCCGGCGGTGGAGCCCTCGTTCACCGCGGCACGGTGGTGCGGATCGTGTTGTCCGTGCCGCGCCACGGAACCCCGCGGGTGCTGTCCAACCGCGTGATCGCCAAGGGCTTTGCCGAGCGCACGGACCCGAGCGCCCTGGTCATCGGACCGACCGGCGTCGGCCTTGGCCGTGGTGGGACGCTGTATGTGGCTGACTCGCTCAACAACCGGATCGCCGCTGTGCCTCACGCGCTGACCCGTTCCGGGGCGTTGGGCGGAGGGGGACATACGGTGGCCACGGGAGGTGCGCTGAACGATCCGCTCGGGCTGCTGATCGCACCGGGTGGGGACATCGTGACCGCCAACGGCGCCAACGGACAGATCGTCCAGACCTCGCCCGGAGGCCACCACGCCGCCGCCCGGACCCTGGTCCCCAACGGCGGCGGCGATCTCTTTGGGATCGCGCTGACCCCGAACCGACGCGGGATCTACTTCGTCAATGACATCGGGAGCGGGGCGGCGACCAACTCGCTGCAGGTCCTTCGCTGACGGTGAGGGGCGCCGCGGGCCCTCCTCCAGCCCGCGGCGCCCGTCAGCAGTCAGTTCGCTCTACGCGGCGATCGGCTGGGCGACCTCCTCGGTGCTCGCCCCGCGGGTCTCGACGACCCGGGCCGCGTCGGCTGCGCCAGGTGCCGGCCGGCGCCGGGCGGGCAGGACGAGCGCACTCAACGCTCCGGCCAGCGAGAACGCGGCGGCCACACCGATGGCGGGGGCGAACCCGTCGGCGAAGGTGGCGGGGCTGAGGTAGCTGCCCGCGCCGGAGAACACCGCCACCACGACGGCCAGGCCGAGTACGCCACCCAGCTGGCGCATCATCGTGAACGCCCCGGAAGCCGCGCCGACGTCCGCCGGCTTGACGGCCAAGACGGCGTTCTGAGCCGCCGGCATGGCCATGGAGATTCCCGCCCCGGCGATGATCAGCGGCGCGATCAGCTCGCCGTAGGGCATTCCCGTCCGGGCAATCAGCGCGATCCAGGCCATTCCCGCCGCCTGGAGGGTCAGTCCGGCGAAGACCAATGGCCGTTCGCCGATCCGGTCCGTAAGCGCGCCGGCGATGGGGGCGACCACGAACAGGGTCGCCGTCCAGGGCAGCAGCTTCAGCCCCGAGGCCAGCGGCCCCTGGTGCAGGGTGACCTGGAGGAACTGGGCCATGAAGAAGACCGCTCCGAACAAGCAGCAGGAGAGCAGGAACATGGCCGCGCTCCCGCCCGAGAAGGAGCGGCTCTTGAACAGCCGCATCGGCAGCATCGGCTGGTCGTTGCGCAGCTCGGCGAGCACGAAGGCCCCCGTGAGCACAACGCCGCCGATGAGCGCGATCAGTGTCTCGGCACTGCCCCAGCCGATCCGGTTCCCGCGTACCAGGCCCCAGACGATCCCGAACGCGGCCCCGGTGATCAGGGCCAGGCCACGGGTGTCAAAGCGCTGACGCGGCCCGTAGCTCTCATCAAGCCTGCGCATGACCAGCGGAATGGCAGCCAGTCCGATGGGCACGTTCAGCCAGAAGATCCACTGCCAGGCCAAGCCCTGGGTGACGGCTCCGCCGAGCACGGGTCCGCCAAGCACGGCCAGGCCGGTGATGCTGCTGTAGATGCCCAGCGCCTTGCCCCGCCGCTCAGCCGGAATGGCCGAACTGAGCAGCGACAGGGCCAGCGGGGCGATGACAGCGGCCGCGCCGCCCTGAATAGTGCGGGCGGCGATCAGCAGCCCGATGTTGGGGGCCAGGGCGCAGGCCGCCGATGCGGCCACGAACAGGCCCAGCCCGGCGGCAAAGGTCTTGCGCCGCCCGAGCCGATCACCGAGGGCGGCCCCGGAGATGAGCAGGACGGCGAAGCTGAGGCTGTAGGCGTTGAGTGTCCACTCGAGCTCGCCGATCGAGGCGTGCAGGTGCTCCCGGATCGTGCTCAGCGCGGTGGAGACGACCAGCACGTCCAGCGCCACCATCAGCGAGGCGATCGAGGTCAGGATGAGCACCCAGAGCTCTTTATGGGCGGTGTTTTGTCTTGTTGGCACGTGTTCCTCCGCAGAAGTTGTGGTTGATGTCCGTTCAGACACCGGGGGAGGAACACGATTGAGCGATGAATTCTTGGTCGGTGTGGTGTCGTTAGGTGTGGGATGACTTCGAGCGAGTTCAACCGGCTGGCCCGCGCGCAGCGCGGTGACGAGGCGGCCTTTGAGGAGCTGACCACCCCCTACCGGCACGAGCTTCAGCTGCACTGCTACCGGATCCTGGGCTCCTTCCAGGACGCGGAGGACCTGCTCCAGGAGACGCTGCTCGGAGCGTGGCGCGGCCTAGAGCGCTTTGAGGGCCGCTCGTCCCTGCGCGCCTGGCTGTACACGATCGCCACCAACCGGTGCCTGAACTGGCTGCGCGATGGCCGGCGCCGGCCACAGCCCGTCGCCGCCGGCGCGGGCGCGGCGGCGAGCGAGAACTTCTCCGAGATCTCCTGGCTCGAGCCCTACCCCGACCGGCTTCTGGAATCGGTGGTGGACCTGGAGCCGGGTCCGGAGGCGCGCTACGAGGCCAAGGAGGCCGTGGCGCTGGCCTTCGTGTCGGGGCTGCAGCATTTGCCGCCACGGCAGCGGGCCGTGCTGGTCCTGCGCGACGTCCTTGGCTTTCACGCCGACGAGGTGGCCGAAATGCTGGGCTCCACTCCGCCCTCGGTGAACAGCGCGCTTCAACGGGCCCGGTCTTCGCTTGAGAGCCGCGGCGCCTCGGTGGCCGCGCGCCAGGACTCGATCGCGATGCCCACCTCTGAATCCGAGCGCGAGCTCGTCGCCCGGTTCGCCGATGCCTTTCTCAACGATGACGTCGACGGGGTGCTGGCCCTGCTGACCGACGACGCGGTGATCTCGATGCCGCCCGAGCCGCTGTGGCGTCAGGGTCTCGCCGACGTCGGCGAGTTCCTGCGCGACCGCTCGGCCCACCGCTTCGACGACTGGCGCTTTGTCGAGACCCGGGCCAACGGCCAGCCTGCGTTCGCCTACTACCTGCGCGCCGCGGGTGAGAAGGATTACGCGCGCAGCGGCCTGTTTGTCCTCGGTCTGGCTGAGGGCCGGATCGCCTCGATCACCCGCTTTGCTGATGGACCATGGCTGGCCGAGTGCGGGGTGCCCGAGCGGGTGGGCTGAGGGGGGCGGGGGTGCAGGCTCCGAACCACTGTTTGCCGGGCGCTTATCCGGGTGATACACAGGATGAATGAGCGCCGAGCAAGACCTTCCGCCCGCGACCAGTTCCAGTTCGGATCCCGAGTCCGACGCTGAGGGCGGATCCTCAGCGGTCAGCCCGGCCGTGGGCTCGGAGGTCGAGTCACCGGACGCTCCCGCGGCTCCCGTCGCTCCCGAAACCACCGAGCGCGACGAGCACCCCCGCTCGCGCAACATGCTCCCCGGCCGGGACCGTCGCCGTTTCGGCATCGAGCGCGTATTCGTCCGGCTCATCGCCACCGGCGGAATCATCGGCATTGGCGTGGCGATCGCCGCGATCATGGTCTCCAGCAAGAGCCAGAGCTGGATCATCGGGTTGGTGGTGTCCGGCGTGAGTGTCGTGCTCTCGGCCATCCTCTGGTCCTCACGCAGCGTTTAGCCGGCTCCCACTAGCCTTCGCTACTCACGGGTAGCAACTTAGGCCGCCAAATTCCCCGGTGGCAGACCGAAAGGGAGCACGATGGAAGCAGCGACACCCGAGCACGAAGTGGCGGCCGCCAACGGCGAGGCCGAGAAGCCGCCCTTTTCGCTTGAGCTGAGCCAGGACCAGAAGGACATTCGCGACTGGGTGCACGGCTTTGCCGAGCAGACCGTCCGTCCCGCCGCCTCGGAATGGGATGAGCGCGAGGAGACCCCGTGGCCCGTCATCCAGGAGGCGGCCAAGATCGGCCTCTACGGCCTCGAGGGCATCGCTCAGTTCTGGTACGACCAGAGTGGGATCATGTTCCCGATCGTCAACGAGGAGCTCTTCTGGGGCGACGCCGGTATCGGCATGGCGATCATGGGCACCACGCTTGGCGTGGCCGCGATCCAGGCCAACGGCACGCCCGAGCAGTGGGGGGAGTGGATCCCCCAGTGCTTCGGCACCGAGGACGAGCCCAAGGTCGCCGCCTTCTGCGTTTCTGAGCCCGACGCCGGCTCCGATGTCTCCTCGCTGCGCACCCGGGCAAAGTACGACGAGGCCAAGGACGAGTGGGTCCTCAACGGCCAGAAGGCCTGGGCCACCAACGGCGGCATTGCCAACGTCCACGTTGTCGTCGCCCAGGTGGACCCGGAGCTGAAATCGCGCGGACATGCGTCCTTCGTCATCCCGCCCGGCACCAAGGGCCTCGAGATGGGCACCAAGGTCAAGAAGCACGGCCTGCGCGCCTCTCACACTGCCGACGTGTTCCTGGACGACGTCCGCATCCCGGGCTCGTGCCTGCTTGGCGGCAAGGAGAAGCTCGACCAGCGCCTCGCGCGCGCCCGGGAAGGAAAGAGCTCCCGCGGGCAGGCGGCGATGCGCACCTTCGAGGTCAGCCGCCCGACGGTGGGCGCTCAGGCGCTCGGCATCGCCCGCGCCGCCTACGAGTTCGCCCTGGACTACGCCAAGGAGCGCTCGCAGTTCGGGCGCAAGATCATCGAGAACCAGGCCATCGCCTTCACGCTGGCCGACATGAAGATGGAGATCGACGCCGCCCGCCTGCTCGTCTGGCGGGCCGCCTGGATGGGCCGCCACGGGCACGACTTCCAGAACGCCGAGGGCTCGATGAGCAAGCTCAAGGCCGGCGAGGTCGCCGTCTGGGCCACCGAGCGCGCCATCCAGATCCTGGGCGGCAACGGGTACACGCGCGAGTTCCCGGTCGAGCGCTGGCACCGGGACGCCAAGATCTACACGATCTTCGAGGGCACCTCCGAGATCCAGCGACTGGTCATTTCCCGCGCCATCTCGGGCATGCAGATTCGCTAGCGCCAGACTGGGGCGCGCCGCCGCCGAGACCCTACGGCGG
>JBDTEE010000198.1:0-7932 GCA_039922645.1 Solirubrobacteraceae bacterium
ATCGGCGAGCAGGGGTGCCCGTCGACACCGGCTGACCGGACCATCGTGCCGATCACCAAGCCGGCCCTGGGCATCTCGGCCGACTACGGGCTTCCGCCCACGCCCAACACCTCGTTGCCCGATCCAACCCTGAAGGAGCAAGAGTCCAAGGTGTACAGCCAGGCCGGCGTGGACACAGGGGAAATTGTCATCCGCGGCGGCTCCCACCTCGACTTCAGCTTCATTCCCAACCAGGCCTTCGGGGCGTCCCTGCGGGGGCCGGACATCACCGACTGGTACACGACGGCCTGGTTCGACAAGTACCTCCGGCACGAGCCCTCCGCCGACCCGCGACTACTGACCGAGCGCTGGCGTGGCGACCCGGTGGAAGCGGGCGTGGACCGCAATCACGACGGCAACGGGTTCTCGTTCTACTACTACTCGCGCCTGGACATCCACCTCTCAAATGGAGGCCACTGGGACTGTGAGGACCTACGCGACGGGTGCCCGGGAATGGTCAACAACGACGGCTATCCAGGCAGTTACTCCTACATCACGATCGACACGACGCCCGATGCGCTCACCGGTCCCGGCGCCGGGATCCGGGCGGGCAGCGGTCTGACCCCCTGCTCGTCGTGGGCCCGGATCATCGTCCGCTGGCCCCACCGGCGAGGACGGCCGATAACCCGCGTGAGCGTGTATATCGACCGACGCCTCGTGCTCAGCAGACGGGGACGCTCGCTGCGCTCGGTGAGCATCACCGGGCTGCCCGGCAATGGGCGTCATCACCTTCGCGTGCTGGCCTACTCCCACCGGCGGGTCGTGGCCCGCACGACACGTACCGTCTACGGCTGCAACCACCGCCGGGCGCATCGGCGGGCGCGAAAGTAGGTCTAGAAGCGCACGCGGGGGGTCGGTTAGTCGATACTAAGCGGCGATGCGTCGCTTTCTCACCGGACTCGCCGCCCTGGTGGTCGTCTCCGTGGTACTGACCGGCACCGCTGCTGCTGCCCTGCGCGTCCATTGGATGGCTGGCGCCAAGGCGCCCGGGACTCCGGCTCGGTTCGATCGGGTCGGGGTACTGAAGATCGGCTCCCCGCGCGCCCGCAACGTGCTCGTTCTCGAACCGGGCACGTCGGCCGGATCGGCCTACTTCGTTCCCCTGGCGCAATGGATCGTCGCTCGCGCCAAGGGGTGGCAGGTGTGGTCGGTCGAGCGGCGGGAGAACCTGCTCGAGGATCAATCCGTGCTCGAGCAGGCCAAGGTCGGCAAGGCCAGCCCCCAGAAGCTGTTCGACTACTACCTCGGCTTCCTGAACAACCCGCGCATCAAGCACCACTTCGCCTTCATCCCCGACAGCAGCGTGCGCTTCGCCAAGCGCTGGGGTCTGGCCGTGGCGGTCGGCGATCTGCACCACGTGATCGCCGCGGCGCGCCGGCTGGGAGGGAAGGTCGTCCTGGGAGGCCACTCACTGGGCGGTGGCGTGGTCACCGCCTACGCGTCATGGAATTTTGCCGGCCGCCCCGGAGCCGACCAGCTCGCCGGGCTCGTCTACATCGACGGCGGTAGCTTCGGGTCAGCGGAGAGCGCCCAGGCGGCCCAGGCTGCCTTGCACGCGCTGAACGTCCCCGCCGCCACCCCCTGGCTGTCCTTCGGCGGGATCACCACCCCGTTCGCCGGCCTCTACAACGCGACCGGGTCGATCGCCGCTCTGATTGCCCCGAACGAGCGCTCGCTTGGGCAGAGCTCGGGTCTGCTGAACGGCCTCGGCCTGACCCCGTCGGTCCCGGCGACCAATCTCGGCCAATACGGCTATGCGTTGAACGTGGGCACCTCGCCACCCGCCCTGGTGGCCGCTCAGGCCCATCTCGGTCGCGGGCTCACCACAAGTGGGGCGGTCCGGGGCTGGGACGGCCGCGGTGCCCTGACGCCGATCAAGCGCTACGCCCGCATGTTCTCCGGCACCGGGGTGATCAATGCCGACGGCACCGAATGGTATTTCCCCGCCCGGTTGACTCTGGACATGAGCGGCATCGGGAACGGCACGCCGAGTGCTGCGCAGCGCTTGCTTGGCCTGCGCAGCACGCTCGCGCGCAGACTCCCGCACGGTCTGCTCATCTACGGCTTCGGCGCCCACCTCGGTGACCACGTGATCCTCACCGAGGCCCGACAGTTGGCCCGCCAGTCCGGGATCCCGATGCACAATCTCGTTCTGATCGACCGCTCGCGGACCTACGCTCACAACGACCCCACCGGTGCCTATCCCCATAACGCGTTCTTTGCCCACCTGATCCCATTCCTGCATCGGGTCGCGGCGCGCGGGCGCTGAGCCGAGCGGGGAGTCATGGCCACCAAGGCGGCGGAGCAGGAGTTCGATGCGCTCTGTACGCGCTTGGGCGGCGATGCCCCCGAGGGGCTACGCGCGCTCTCCGCGGCTCAGCTCAAAGACCTGAACAAGGCGATCAGTGAGGCCCGACGCCGCCAGGGCCACGCGCTCGCTGCCGCGGGCGACCGGGCTCTGAGTCACGTGCCCAGGGTGCTCCGCGGGCCAATCCGCAAGATCACTGGATAAGCCAGGCGATCGACGAGCTCCAGGCTCGGGCCGAGGTCCTCAAGCTGGCCCGGATGCTCCAGCGCGAGCCCCGCTCTCTTAGCTACCTGGAGGACGTGCCCGTGGCTGATCTGCGCATCCTGCGCGATCAGATCACCGAAGTCCTCTGGAGCGCTGATGGCGCGGCCATGGGCCGGCTGGCAGCGGCGGCCAAGCTACTCCCGAACAGAGTCAGTGCCACGATGTCCGAGCGCGCCTTCGGCCCGGTCCTGTCCGCCCAACTGGCCGGCCGGCTCGAGCCCTCGCGGGCGATCGACGTAGCGGCCAAGCTGCCCACCGACTTCCTCGCCGACGTGGCCATCGAACTCGATCCCCGCCGGACCAACCAGGTCATCGCCGGGATTCCGGCGGGCCGCATCGGTGAGATCACCGCCGAGCTGATCAGGCGGGGGGAATGGGTGACCATGGGGCAGTTCGTCGGTCACCTCGAGGACGACGCGATTCGAGCCACCCTGGATGAGATGGACAACGCGCAACTCCTGCGGATCGGCTTCGTGCTCGAAAACAAGGAACAGCTTGACCACCTGGTCGCCCTACTTCCTGACGAGCGGATGAACGGGATCATCGCCGCGGCCGCGGATGAAGGGCTCTGGATCGAGGCGCTTGATCTGCTCAGCCATCTGAGTCCGACCCACCGGCGCCGGATCCTGGACAGCGCGATGGCCATGGGTGCTGCCACACTGCAGGACATCGTCACTGCCGTCGTCGAGCATGGGCTTTGGGACGAGGTGCGGGAGATCGCCGAGGGAGACCCGGCCCTGCAGGCCAAGCTGGACGAGCGAGCCGCTCCGCTCTGATCTCGACCCGGGTCCGGGTCCCGGCGATGCGCGACTGATCTAGGGCGTATAGACCGATGTCCGGCACGGATGCTGCTGGCAGACGTCGAACACTGCTCCGGCCGGCTCTAGGAACTCGGACTTCTGCAGGCGGGCCAAGGGCGTGTTGCGGACATCGGGATGGGGATCGATGTTGTTCAGCGGGTTGTCCATCGGCGCGAGATTGGCCAGAAGCGGCGGCTGGACGCGTCCCGGACCGCTATCCCAGATCTCGATCGCCGAGCCCCCGAAGGGGAAGTGCTTGATGACCGGGAGCCCGTAGAACAGGTTGCGATCCCGCTTGCGGTTGGTGGACAGATCGAGCGCTGGCTCATAGACCGAGGCGCCAATCGTGCGCGCCTCCAGCGCGGCGGCGAAGTTGCTGACCTGGTGGTCGCCGTAGGCGATCTGCATCAGCACCGTGTGCGACGGAGTATCCGGCAGCGGATGCGAGGTCATCTGCTGGGCGTAGCCCTCTGGGTCCCCGCGGTCCCACAGCTGTTGGATCAGATCGAGGATCCACGGATGCAGGGACGGGTCGGGATAGGAGGCGTAGAGCAACGCCCCGAAGGGGGCGAAGTCCGTGCTGCGCTGGACCAGTACGTTGCCGTAATCCATGCCCGTGACCCCGAGGGTGGCGCGCCGGAAATCGGGGGCCACCGCCGTGGTCAGGCCACCCTCAATCCCGCCCTGGCTGTTGCCGTCGTAATACAGGTGCGAGGAATCGATCACCGGTCGGCCGCCGAACTGGAACGTGGGGTTGGCCGCGAAGCCCTGCGCATTGCGCAGCAGCCGGCCCAGATAAAGCGTATTCAGCACACCCTGCTGTAGGCGATCGATAACGGGCGCGAACAGATTCAGATTGAGCACGGCACTGGCGTCGTTGCTCGAATCGCCCTCGGCCAGCCCCCACCAGTCGGTAGCGCAGAAGACCATGTTGTGCTCGGTGGCCATCGCCTCGACGTTGCTCGCCGTCACCTCCCGATGGGAGCCCAGCAGCCCGTGCCCGTAGAGGGAGACACGGGCCTGGTTGGTGGGACTGGCCGAGCTGGGCACGATGCACTCGAACGGCGCCGTGGCCGTATTGCCCGGGATCTGCGTCGGTGTCGCGTCGCGGCGATGCGAGCTGTAGTGGAAGCCGGCGGTCGCCTTGGCGCCGCACACCGTGAGGTAGCAGGGAACCGAGAACGTGCCCGAGATCGTCCTGATCGTGCCGGTGAAGCCGGACGACGGGGGTAGGGTCGATACCGAGGTGATCTGGTACGCCGGAGCCCGGCCCCGCGGAATGTTGTCGGCCAGGTTGTGGTCGCCCAGCTGGCCGAAGGCATTGTTGCGGATGGCCAGCAGCCGCCCGGTCAGATCGCGGGTCGAGGCGACGGTGAAGTCCCAGGCCTCAGAGAGGCTGCGGCGAGACACACCGGCTCGGGCCAGGACTCGGAAGATGCGCGCGTAACGCCCGCGCTGAGAGCGCTCGGCGGCCGGGATCTTTCCGCCGCGGCGCAGCTGGGCAAACCAGCGCGGCGCGCCGATGGGCCGGCCCGAGGCCGTGCGCAGGAAGCGCAAGGCGACGATATAGGTGTGACCCTCGAGCAGTGCCTTGGCCGGATGGATCTCAAAGTCGGTGTTGGCCGGGCTCGAGGCGTTGGCGTCGAGCTCTGACCAGATCAACTGGCGGCGTCCGGTCGCCTCGTCGATCAGAAGGACTGGCTGGCGTTTTGAATAGGCCCGGGCCATGTTGACCAACGGCACGGCACCGGTCCGGTTCATGGCCTGCTGGTTGTCGAGGCCCGCGATGTGCAGGATGACCGCGCTCCCGGGACTGAAGCCGTCGTTGCGATCGAAGGGAGCGACGCCGATACGCTGGCCCTTGATGTTGACCGGCATCGCCCCGGCGGGGAGGTGAACGCGGCGCCCAGTCGCGCTGGTGCGGTCAAGGCGGGTGAAGCGGTTATCCGGGAATGGGAACAGGCACACACGGCCCGAATAGGGCTGGCAGTCCGCGCCGGGGTGCGTCGCGGCGGAGGCGAGCCCGGGCGCCGCCCCGCAGGCCCAGACAAACAACACTGAAATCGTCAGCATCGCGGCCCTGCGGCCGGACATGTTGCCGTGCGCTCCGATGGCGCCCATAAAACCTTCTCCTCTCCTCCCGGACCGGCTGGCCCGGGAACACCGACGGGGAGAAGCCTAGTACCCAGCCAGCGCGGCCCGCGGGGCTGCCGATGGCACGAGGGCGAGACGGGCGTGCTCGGGGCGCACTTCGCTCTGCGACCAGGGCGACTGCGGACGGGCGACCAGGAAACCCTGGACGAGCTCGACCCCGAGCTGGGTCAAGGCCTCAAGTTCGGCTTCCGTTTCCACCCCTTCGGCGATGATATGGCCACCGGTCTGGCGGGCGTATCCGAGTAGAGCGGAGATGAGCGCCCCCCGCGCCGGATCAGCGTCGATCCCGCGGATAAGGGAACGGTCAAGCTTCATGTAGGTCGGCCGCACGGTGGTCATCTGGCGCAGACCGGAGTAACCCGCGCCCATGTCATCCACAGCAAAGCGTACCCCAGCCGCCTGGAGCTGGGAAATCTTGGCGTGCAGCCCAGGGGTGTCCTCGAGCAGGCTGTTCTCGGTCAGCTCGAGGATCAGCCCATCGAGCGATTCGGGTTCGGCCAGGACCGCCTCGGTGCGTTGGTCGAGCAGCAGCGGGCCGGACAGGTTGATGCTCAGCAGCGTCCCCTCGGGGCGAGTGGAAAGCAGCTTCAGCGCGCACTGAAGGCAGGCCACCTCGAGCTCGTCACGGAGACCGAACTCGTCGGCCAGCGCGAACCAGTGCAGGGGGTTTGAGGTCCCGCGGGCCTGGAAGCGGGCCAGAGCCTCGTAGGCGTGGGTGCGCCCGACCGAGGTGGTCACGATCGGCTGCACCGCCATCGTCAGACCATCCCCCTCGATCAGGCGCTCCAGGGCCTCCTGAGCGCCGCGGGCTCCGGGAGCCGACAACGGCTCACCGGCGTAGAAGGACACATGGCGCCGGCCGGTGCGCTTGGCTACCCGCAGCGCGACGTCCACCGCGCGCAGAAGCGTCTCGGCGTCGTGGCCATCACGAGGGATGAGGGCGATCCCGACGCAGGCCGAGCTTCCGTGGAGTTCGCCGTCGACGCCCAGCCGCTCCAAGATCCGCCGCGCCAGGGCCATCGGATCGGGGTCGCAGACGACGAGTCCGAACTCATCCCCGCCCAGGCGCCCCACGATGCCGTCCTCGCCCACGGCCTCGCCCAGACGACGGACGACCGAAGTCAGGACCGCATCCCCTGTGGCGTGGCCACTGGCCTTATTGATGGCCCCGAAGTTGTCCAGGTCGACCAGCAGCACGGCCAGGTTCCGGCGCTCATCGGGACCGGCCGCGACCGCGTCGAGCCGATCGCGAAAGGCCGCCCTCGAGAGAGCACCGGTCAGCCCGTCGTGGTTGGCGGCGTACCGGGCCCGATCGAGCATCCCGCGCAGCTCGCGAGTCATCCGCCCGCAGGTCAGGAGTAGAGCGATGGCCGCCAGGATGAGGCCGCCGTAGGCCAAGGTGATGGTCCCGTCACGCAGCAGGGGAAGCGCCAGCGAAGACATCAGTAGAGCCCGACCCACGCCGCCGACCCGGCCACCGCGAGCGATCACGCCGCAGGCCACCGCGGCCAGCCAGAGAATCGACAGCACACCGACGCGCTGGGGGCCGAGGCCGATGATTAGAACCGCCGAGAGGGGTGCCAGAGATTCCTCAAGCTTCAGCCAGTCCGTGTGGGGCATGGCCATCTGCACCCCGGCGGTCGCGGCGATGATCGCGAACCCGCTGGCGCAAACCACGGGCATCGTGGTGAGCCCGTGATCCGCCGCCAAGAGTACGACCGCGACCAGCGCTAGGGTGGCGCGTGCCACTGACGCGGTTCTTCGCGCTCGCAATACCTCGTCAGGGAGGTGCCCCATAGGCCTCACCTTCCCTATCTCGGCTAAATCACCGAAATAGTTGAGGCTGGACGCTCAGTGTTCACTGACTGTTGAGGTCGCCGTCCTCCCGCACGCGCCACGCGCGCGCTAGGCGCGGGCTATGTTCCGGGCATGGAACCCGCTCCGCTCAAGCAATCCGCGGGCGCCGATCAGATCAGCCGGGGGCTTGTGTTGCTGCTCGCGGTGGCCTGCGGCGCGGCGGCGGCCAACCTATACTACGCCCAGCCTCTCCTGGACACTTTGGGCCACGCCCTGGGCGTCTCCAACGGAACCGCCGGGTAGCTCGTGACGGTGACCCAGGTGGTTACGTGGTCGGCCTCGCGCTGCTGGTCCCGGTCGGGGACCTACGGGAGCGCCGTGGTCTCATCAGCGGCACGCTGATCATCACCGCGGGCGAGTTGTGGGCACGGTGATGAGTGGCCTGTTGATCGGGATCCTCATGGCGCGCACGGTGAGTGGGCTGGTCGCGGCCGCGGTGGGCTGGCGCGCGGTCTTCGCCCTCGCGGCGGTGGCCATGCTCGTCCTGGCGGCGACTTTGCGCCGGCGTCC
>JBDTEE010000199.1:0-12655 GCA_039922645.1 Solirubrobacteraceae bacterium
AGGCGCGCACGCCGGCCGCGCACGCCATCCTGCACCGGCTCGCCGACGTCGGGCTTGGCTACCTCAGCCTCGGCCAGCCGCTGACCACGCTGTCCGGCGGCGAGCGACAGCGGCTCAAGCTGGCCACCCACATGGCCGAGAAGGGCCGCGTCTACGTCCTCGACGAGCCTACCACTGGCCTGCACCTCGCCGACGTCGAGCAGCTGCTCGGCTTGCTCGACCGGCTCGTCGACTCCGGCAAGTCGGTCATCGTCATCGAGCATCACCAGGCGGTCATGGCGCAGGCCGACTGGATCATCGACCTCGGCCCCGGCGCAGGCCACGACGGCGGCCGGATCGTCTTCGAGGGCACACCCGCCGACCTGGTCGCCGCCCGCTCCACCCTCACCGGCGAGCACCTCGCGGCCTACGTCGGTACCTGACCGAGGCCGTCGCGGACACCGTCAGACGAGCTGGCGGCGGCCCAGAAGAACCGCCAGCCGACGGTTGCTGTCGCGACATCCCAGCCGAGTTAGCTGCGAGGCGTACTTGACGAGCTCGACCGTCCACTCGCCCGTACCGCAGGCAAGCTCAAGCACCCGCCCCCGCGGAGCAAACGCCTCCAGCGCAGCGATAAGTTCGGTGCGCGCGCCAGCCTCGAACGCGCTGGTCTCGTCGTACTCACCCGCCCTGGCGCAGCAGTAGGCGGTCTGCTCGGCTAGGAGCTCCTCAAGCTCATCATGGGACACGATCAACTCACCGTACTCACGCCCTGGAGCAGGTCGTTCCTGAGGAAGCCGTGTCCGGCCGGCTCGAGCCCTCGCTAGATCGCGACGACCGAGTACACCGGCGGTAGCCGGGTCGCGAGCGTCGTCCAGGTGGCACCGGCGTCGCCCGAGCCGAATAGATCGCCGGATGTGGCGCCGAAGTAGAGCTGGAGTTGCTCGCCCTCCGCGGCGCGGCTGAACGCCTGCCGGAGCACCGTCAGGTAGGCGTGCTCCGCCGGCAGGCCGGATCCCCGAGCCACCCAGTTGGAGCCTGCATCGCGTGTCTCATAGACGCGCACGCGGCCGTCAGGAGTAACGCGATCCATGTCGGCGACGAGCGGGATCAGATAGGCACTGTCGGGATCAGCTGGGTCGACGGTCAGCGGGAAGCCGAAATCAGACGGGAGGCCGTCGCCACCGATGTCGGTCCAGCTCTGACCTGCGTCGTCGGAGCGGTAGACGCCCCCGTGGAACTGCATGAACATCCGGTCGGGTTGCTTGGGCGCCCGCTCGACGTGATGCACGCAGCGGCCCGCGTTCTCATTGGCGAGCGCCTCCTCGGGTAGGTATCCCGGGTTGAGGCCCTCGTTGCCCCGCCGCCAGGTGCGGCCGCGATCCTCGGTTAGCCACATGCCGGCGGCCGAGACGGCGACAGCCAGCTTTTCGGGATCTCCAGGCCAGGTGCAGATCGAGTGCAGGCAGAGCCCGCCCCCGCCCGGCTGCCAGTCCGGGCGCGAAGGCTGGCCCCATAGTCCGGCATTGACCGCCCACGTGGCGCCGCCGTCGTGACTCTCGAACAGGACTCCGGGATCTCCCCCCGCGTAGAGGGTGCCGTCAGCCTCGCCGGGGGCGATGACCCAGATCCGCTCAAGCGCCTGATCTCCACCCTCGGGCAGGACAATGCCGTCGGTCTGCTCCCACTCGAGGCTTGGATCGTTGTCGGTGTAGAAGATCTTCGGCCCGTAGAACGGCGAGGTCACCGTGGCGAGGAGCCGCCCGCTGCGAGCGTCCCGGGTCGCGAAGTCCACCGGCTGACCGGCAAACGCGCGCGTCTTGATCTCAAAGCCGCGCCCTGGCTCACCTTCGATCAGGAACAGGCCCTTCTTCGTCCCCACCACTAGCTCGGTCAACCTCAGCCTCCTGTAATCGCCGGTATCACCTCGATGCGATCCCCGGACCGCACCGCAGTCGCCTCGCCCCCACGCTCGCCGTTGACGAACACATTGATGTGGCGGCGGATCAGGCCACGCTCGTCGAGGATCCACCCGCTGGTGGCGGGTTGCGAGGCCTCCAGCGCCCGAAGCAGTTCGATCACGGTCGCACCCTTGAGCTCGTGCTCCGCACGACCGCCGGCGAGCTTTCGCAACGGGCCTCGAACGGACATTACGGCCATTGGGGGAATGCTAAGCGTGTCCACTAGATCAATAGACCGGGGGGTCGCCCGTTTCTCATCGGTGTCTGGTGTCACTTGCCAAGCTCACCAGACGGTGACCCGCCGCGCCTAACGGCGCTCGTAGCGCGATTGCTCTTCGACGGTGCGCTCGGCCGTCGGAACTGCCTCAAGCCGCTTGTCAGGGATGGGCTCGCCACTGTCCACCGAGAGGCCGTAGGTTCCGGCCGCCAATCGGGCCTCGGCGCGCTGCAGCGCCGCCAGCTGGGCTTGCAGGTCCTCTGTCCGGCCCGCGTCGAATTCGTCCTGGTAGAGGTTTTCGGTATCCGTCTCCCCCGGCTCCTGCCGATCGGAGCCTTCAAGCGGGCCGTCGCCTTCGAGCCTCGCCAACGCGGCTTCGATCCGCGATCTCTCCTGAGCGAGCAGCTCCTTTGCGTGTGCAGTCTCCACGTGGCCAGCCTATCCGCAAACATCCGGCCCGCGCGCAGCATTCTTCAAGAGCCCCTCATATCGCCAGGTCGCGGTGTCATCCTTAAATGGTGCAACGTGCGCGCCCAGGTGCGACGCGCGCACCGCCGCGCTGAGCCAGCCGTGCGGCCCATGGCTGACACCTCTCCGGCCATGACGACATTTGCCCTGTCTATCGAATCGGGTTTATTGTTAACTGAATGGCTATAACAGTCACCCAGCTGAAGTGCTTCCTGGCCGTCGTCCGTGGCGGATCGGTGACCGCGGCCGCGGACGAACTGGTCGTGACGCAGCCTTCCGTCTCGTCGGCGATCGCGTCGCTCGGGCGGGAGCTCGGCTGCGACATGTTCGAGCGCTCTGGCCGGGGCATCCGGCTGACCGGAGCCGGTCGGGCGTTCGTCCCCTACGCCAGGGACGTGATCGGTCTGCTCGGTGAGGGACGCCAGGCCGTGCTCGAAGCGGCTGCTCTCGCTTCGCACCGCCTCCAGATCGCCGCCGTAACGACAGCAGCCGAGTCCTTCGTCCCGCCGCTCATTCGCAGCTTCTCCGAGCAGCATCCCGGCATCGAGCTAACCCTGGACGTGGGAAACCGACAGTACGTCCTCGACCGCGTTTACACCCACACCGTTGACGTCGCAGTCTCGGGCAAGCCGCCGAGCGACGAACGTCTTCTGTCCGAGGCCCTGATCGACAATGAGATCGCCTGCATCACCGCTCCGGACGATCCGGTCCTCGCCGGCGGGCCGCTGACGGCGAGCGAGCTCGCCGGCCGGGTCTGGCTGCTGCGCGAGCGGGGGTCGGGCACACGCACGCTCAACGAGCAGTTCCTGGAGTCTCGTGGGCTGCAGCCCAACACGCTCACGCTGGGCTCAAACGGCGCCATCAAGCAGGCCGTCCGCGTCGGACTGGGGATCTCACTCCTTTCGCGAGCCGCCGTGGCGGCCGAGCTGGCAAACGGCGAGGTGGGTGAAATTGTCCTTTCCGATGGTCCGCCGAGCCGGCCCTGGTTCGTGCTGCGCTCGACGGTCGGTCCGGCACGACCGACGGTCGATTTGTTCATCGCCTTCGCACGCACCGCGGCGGCGGCGGCGGTAATGAAAAGCCCGACCTAGGCGACACCGCCGAGCGCGCCGGCGGGGACGTCGCAGCTCGCTCCTTCACCCGTCCAGCAGCGGACTATGTCACGCATCGAGAGAATCCCGACGACATCCGATCGATTGAGCACGATGATGTGGCGAAAGCCTCCGCGCACCATCGCCTGGGCGGCCTGCTCCAGGGACCAGTCCGCGGCTGCGTAGACCACCTCCGAGGTGAGGTGGGAACGCACGAGTTCGGTGTCGATGCTCTGCCCCACGCCGTTGGAGTGCAGAATGTCACGCTCGGTGATGATGCAGGGGCCGCCAAGTTCGTCATCGATCACCACCGCCGCGCCGACCCCGTGGGCCGTCATGCGCCGCGCCGCCTCGCGCAGGGTGTGGTCGGGTCCCGCCGTGACGACGATCGGGTTCATTCCATCGCGCACCAGCATCGGGAACCTCCTGTGGGGTTTGGCGACTGCGTTTGGCGCAGGTAGCTCGGTGACACAGACCGCCATCTCGGCGAGGTAGACAAGATCGGGTTCCCCTACGTTTGAGCGCGCCAGGTTGCGCCGGTCGCATCCACTCAGGCGCGCATCAAGGTCAGGCTCGATCGCGATCTCGTCCTGGACCGCGTCGGCGACCTCCTCAGCGGTCCAGTTGAGGATCAGAGACCGGGCCTCCCAACGCTGGGCGGGCACGTTGACGCAAACCTCGAACATGCACGCCTCGCCGTGGTCGAGGATCGTCTGAGCAGCCTGGAGAACTCGGTCTCGTTCGTAACCGGGCATGGCTTATGGGTACTGCCGACCGGGTCGGAAAGCCATCGAAGATCCCCGCCGCCGTGCGGCAGTTATCTATACCTGGGGAGCTGCCGCGACGGCGGCCGGCGCGTGGTCGGTGCGCGCCCCGGTGGCTCCGACGGCGACCGCCGCACGTGCCGTGACCAGCTGATAGAGCACCAGCAGCTGTGTCAGGGCCAGCGATTCTGACCGGTGGAGTTCCGTACCCACCGTGAACTCGCCCAGCCGATCGGTGCGCAGGTGGCTGGCGAAATGCATCCGATCCCAGATGGTCTCCTGGATCTTCGCGCTCACCTTGACGCCGATCGTGCCCGGGATCCAAAGCGAGACCTCAGAGCCGCGCTCCTCCAGCGTGATCCCGTCGGATCCAATCGTCACGAGTGAGGAAAGGTCGGGGTGGACAAGCCCGGGTCGCATCACGACTCGGGCATCGAGATGCTCCTGGTCCCCCCGGTCCCCGGGCATGAACGAGACAACCAGGTCTGCGCACCGTCGCTGCGGCCGGATGTGGGACTCGGCATCGGCCTCACGTCGGTCGAGTTCCTCCAGCACCTGATCGGTCGTGTACCCACGCCGCGAGCAGTCTCGCTGCACCTTCCACTTGCGACGCAGGTCCTCGGGCGGTTCGAGGTAGACGCGCACGTCATACACGTCTCGCATCGCCTGGGTGTGGAAACCGAGCAACCCCTCGATGATCGTGAACTGCGCCGGCTGCACGTATTCGGCCGCGGCAAACTTCCCGTCGCGATGGCCGTAGACCGGCTTGAGGATCGCGTGGCCGGCCCGGAGACGTTTGAGGTGCTGGGTAAGCACATCGAGGTAGTTACCTGCGGGATCCAACGGGGTAACTCCGCGCTCGGCCCGCTGCTGGCGGTCATAGCGGTGGTAGTGGTCGGCGGAGATGTGGGTCACCTGCGCCTCGCCCAGGATCCGGACCAGCCCGCGGGTCAAGGTGGTCTTGCCGGCGGCGGAGTCTCCGACGATTCCGAGCAGGATCGGACGGGGCATCAGATCTCGACCGTAGCGGGCACGTCAACCGCTGACGGGCTCAGCGCGTCCCCCATATGGTCGGCGATCACCGTCACCTCGGACCCCACGGTGATGACCCGCGGGACGATGTCGAGCACGGACTCGGTGGCGCAGTGCGCGATGTCGGCCTCCATGCCGGATGCCCGAAGCACACGGGCATCGTCGCTGTGGCTCAGTGCCTCGAGCGGAGTGATGAAGGCACTGGCCACCGCCTGGGCCGCGCGGGCCGCATCGGTTCGGGGTCCCGTGAGACCGCTGCTCAAGCGGCCGGCGACATACGTGTCCTCGAGGGCCACGGCGCCATCGGTTCCAGCGCAGACGAGTTGCACGTCATACGCGCTCCAATCCCCATTGCTCAGTGTGTCGAGCACCGACGCCAGATTGAGCAGGCATGCCAGCAGAACGGTTGGGGCCAGTCGCGCCGCCGCGATGATCGCCGGGGCGCCGTTGGTGGTGGCCAGGACGAGCTCGCGACCCCGCGGCAGGAGCACGTCCAGCGGAGAATTGCCCTGGTCAAAGCCCGCGGGCATGAGGCAGTGCCGTTCGCCGGCCAGCACCCGGTCGGGGCGTCGCAGGGCCCTGGCCCGCTCCAGGCTGTCGGTGAAAAGGACACTCGCGTAGCCGCCGGCCAGGGCCTGCGTGGCGACGGACGTGGCCCGCAGGACGTCGATGACGACGGCAACGTCGCAGCGGCGCACGTCGGCACGTGTCAAGGCGACATCGATCACGCCGCGCTCAGCCTCCAGAGGACCCTCATGCGCTCGACGCTATCCTGGCGCGCCCGGTCCAACCAGCAGAAGACGGCGCACACCCATAGCTCTTGGCCTATGGGTGCCACTCCCGGCAACTCATAGAACAAAACTATGTATCACCGCGTTTTTATTGCTTGACGGCTAAGTCATAACTGGCTTAGCTTGCCCGTGAGCACTCGACTGAAAGGCTCACCTGAGATGACGCTGACCGACGAAGTACCCACCAGCCACAAGCGCGACCGCTGGGCCGCCGGCGTGACCCCGTACGCGGAGATGGGCTATTGGGATGCCGATTACGAGCCCAAGGACACTGACATCCTGTGCGCGTTTCGGATCACACCCCAGCCCGGCGTCGACCCGATCGAGGCGGCCGCCGCCGTGGCCGGTGAATCCTCGACGGCCACCAGGACCGTGGTCTGGACTGACCGGCTCACGCCGCACGAGCACTATCAAGCCAAGGCCTACCAGCTTGACCCGGTACCCGGTGTCGAGGGCCAGTACATCGCCCGGATCGCCTACGACATCGATCTCTTCGAAGAGGGATCGGTCGCGAACCTGACCTCCTCGATTATCGGCAACGTTTTCGGCTTCAAGGCACTGAAGGCACTCCGCCTCGAAGACATGCGGATCCCCACGCAATATCTAAAGACCTTCCAGGGTCCGCCTCACGGCATCGTCATGGAGCGCGAGTACCTGGACAAGTTCGGCCGCCCGTTGCTGGGGGCCACGACCAAGCCCAAACTGGGCCTCTCGGCCAAGAACTACGGGCGGGTCGTGTACGAGGCGTTGCGTGGAGGCCTCGACTTCACCAAGGACGACGAGAACATCAACTCGCAGCCGTTCATGCGCTGGCGCGATCGCTACCTGCACGCCATCGAGGCCGTCAACCGTGCCTCAGCCGTCACCGGTGAGGTCAAGGGTCACTACATGAACGTGACTGCCGGAACGATGGAGGACATGTACGAACGCGCCGAGTTCGCCAAGGAGATCGGCAGCGTGATCATCATGATGGACCTGACGATCGGCTACACGGCGATGCAGTCGATGTCCAAGTGGGCGCGTCGCAACGGCATGCTGCTCCACCTGCATCGCGCCGGGCACGGCACCTACACCCGCCAGAAGACCCACGGCGTCAGCTTCCGTGTGATCGCCAAGTGGTGCCGGATGATCGGCGTCGACCACATCCACGCCGGCACGGTCGTCGGCAAGCTGGAAGGCGACCCCGACATGATCCGCGGCTACTACGACGTCTGCCGCCAGCGGTTCAACCATGTCAACCCGCAACGGGGGATCTACTTCGATCAGGATTGGGCCTCACTGGCCCCGGTGATGCCGGTCGCCTCGGGCGGAATCCATGCCGGCCAGATGCACCAACTGCTGCACTACCTGGGCGAGGACGTCGTCCTCCAGTTCGGCGGCGGCACGATCGGCCATCCGATGGGCATCGCCGCCGGAGCCACAGCCAACCGGGTCGCCGTCGAGGCCATGATCAAGGCTCGCAACGAGGGCCGGGACTACTACTCCGAAGGCCCCGACATCCTCCGGGACGCGGGCCGGGGCTGCCCCGAGCTCGACGCAGCGCTGGAGGTCTGGAAGGACATCACCTTCGACTTCGAGTCGACTGACACTCCCGACATCGTGGCCACGGCCACGACCACTCGCTAGCCCTTCCGAAAGGGATCATCATGAGGATCACACAGGGAACGTTCTCCTTCTTGGACGACCTGACCGACGATGAGATCGAGGCCCAGATCCGCTACGGGCTGAGCAACGGCTGGGCGATCATGGTCGAGTACACCGACGACCCGCACCCCCGCAACAGTTACTGGGAGATGTGGAACCAGCCCGAGTTCGACCTGACCCCCGCGGAGGCCGACGTCGCCATGGGTGATGTGCGGTCCTGTCGGGAGGCCTACCCCAACCACTACGTGAAGCTGGTCTGCTACGACAGCTCGCTCGGCCGCCAGTCCTCAAGGCTCAGTTTCATCGTCAACCGCCCCGCGCGGGAGCCGGGCTTCCGGCTCGAGCGTCAGGACAAGGCCGATCGGCAGATCCGCTACAGCCTGCACTCCTACGCCTCAGAGCAGCCGACAGGTAGGCGATACGGCAATCGCGGCGACATCTCCAGTAGCCGGGACCCGGCCGCGGTGCAGAACGCAACCCCGGGTCGCGACTCACCGCTGGCCGCCCGGGCGAGGCCGGCCCAAAACGGAACCGTCATCGCGACTGACGACGGCCTCGGCGAGTCCTGATGGCACTCCGGGGTCTCGATACCACCGGGCGCCCACTTGATCCTGACGCCGACGAGGCTTCGCCGGGCCGCTCGCGAGGTCTGCATCCCGTCGATCGCGGCTCGCCCGCCTTCGCCGACGAGTTCGGCGGCCAGGTTGTGCGGCCGGCCCCGGGTGCCCGCGCCGGCTCGGCGATCGACAACGTGGATTTCTCCGCCGTGGTTTCCGGCGGCGAGGTCGACGTGGAGGCGGTTGTGGCCGACGCACGCCTGCACGAGGTCCTGGACGAGCTCGACCGCGACCTGGTGGCGATGGCCCCGGTCAAGGAACGGATCCGCGAGATCGCGGCCCTGCTGGTGATCGACCGGCTGCGCGCCCAGATGGAGCTGGGATCCCAGTCGCCGACCCTGCATATGAGCTTCACCGGCAATCCGGGCACCGGCAAGACAACCGTCGCCATGCGGATCGCCGGCATCCTGCACCGGCTCGGCTACATCGAAAAAGGCCACATGGTGTCGGTCACGCGCGACGATCTGGTCGGCCAATACGTCGGCCACACGGCGCCCAAGACCAAGGATGTGATCAAGCGCGCGCTCGGCGGGGTGCTGTTCATCGATGAGGCCTACTACCTGCACCGTCAAGAGAACGAGCGCGACTACGGGCAGGAGGCGATCGAGGTCTTGCTGGCGGTGATGGAGTCCGAGCGCCAGAACCTGGTCGTCGTGATGGCCGGTTATGAGGACCGCATGGAGGACTTCTTCCGTGCCAACCCAGGGATGGGATCCCGGGTGGCGCACCACATCCGCTTCCCCGACTACAGCGTCGACGAGCTGTTCGCCATGGCCCAGCTGATGGTGGGTCGGCAGGGATACGAGGTAAGCGACGATGCCGCAGTGGCGCTGCACGAGTACATCCAGCTCCGCGTGGATCAGCCTCGGTTCGCCCACGGCCGCAGCATCCGAAACGCGATCGAGCGTGCTCGGATGCGACAGGCCACCCGTCTATTCGCCAGCCGTGGCAAGCTGACCCGCCACGATCTGGTCACCCTAGAAGCCGACGACTTCCTCCAGAGCTCGGTGTTCAGCGAGCCTCGAGGATGAACTCACGACCGATCATCCTCGGCGTCGTCGGCGACTCCGCGGCCGGCAAGACCACGATCACCCGTGGGCTGGTGCGCGTGCTGGGCGAGGAGCACGTCGCCCACATCTGCACCGACGACTACCACCGCTACGACCGCCGGCAGCGCTCCGAGTACGGCATCACTCCGCTGCATCCGGACTGCAACTACCTGGACATCATCGGCCAGCACCTCACGCACCTGCGCGACGGCGAGGCGATCCTCAAGCCCGTCTACCAGCATCACGACGGAACCTTCGGACCACCGGTATATGTCCAACCGGAGCGCTTCACGCTGATCGAAGGGCTGCTCGGCTACTACCTGCCCGAGATGTGCGACGTCTACGACGTCCGCGTGTTCCTCAACCCGCCCGAAGAGCTGCGGCGCCGGTGGAAGGTGTCGCGCGACTGTTCCCGGCGCGGGTACACGACCGATCAGGTGCTAGCCGAGCTGGATCGGCGCGAGCCCGACTCGGAGGCATTCATCCGTCCGCAGCGACGCTTCGCGGACATGCTTGTGTCATTCATGCTGCCCGACGGCACCGACGACCAAGACCAGATGCACCTCGATGCTGAGCTGACGCTCTCCGATGGGCTGCAGCATCCGGACCTGGGCGAGTTCGTCAACGGCGACCCAGAGGGCCTAACCCTGATCGACGACGACGGCGCAGCGCGCGTGTTGCACATCCCGGGCCGGATGGACCCTGCTCACGCATCGGCCATCGAGGAGGCGATCTGGGCCCGAATGCACTTCGCCACCCATTTGCGCGCCCGGCGCCTGGGCGAGTTCACCATCGGGACCGAGCTGTTTCGCTCAGAGTCACTGGCGCTCGTCCAGTTGCTGATTCTCTATCACCTCGTGACCGCCAAGGCGGCGGTGGCGCTCGGCGGGAACGGCGCCCGTAGCGACCTGGCTCACCTATAGACGGATCCTTTCGAGCCACGGCAAATCGCGATGGAAGCTCGCGGCTCGAACCGCGAGCATGCTGGGAGTTAGTGGCAACCAACACAAGGAGACTCCCGTCCATGGTTCCCAGTCACGTCCTCTTGGTCGCAAATCGGACCGCCACCGATCCGCCCCTGATTGAGGCCGTCCGGCTGCGAGCCGAGCAATCTCAGGCCGTGTTTCACCTCCTCGTACCGGCTACGCCGACCGGACTCCACCGGCTGGTCGATCCCGAGGTCGCGGGCCGGGAGGCAGCGGATGAGCGCCTACAGCTCGCGTTGCCCGCACTCGAGGACGCCGCTGGAGACCTCGTCACCGGCCACGTCGGAGACGCCAATCCCCTGGCGGCGATCCAAGACGCGCTTCACGGGCGCGCTTACGACGAGATCATCCTCTCGACCCTGCCGTGGCGCGTTTCGCGCTGGATGCGACTCGATCTGCCGAGCAAGGTGAGAGCGCTCGGCGTTCGCGTCACGCACATCTCCGCCACCGGTGCCGAGCAACCGGCGCGCGCATTGGAGCGCGTTGCCTAGAGATCAGCTCAAGTCAGGGGCGGCGAGCATGGCACCGAGCGCGCACCCTGAGCGGTGACCGTTGCGACTCGACCCGCAGCACTCGGGACACACGCCCCGGACTTCAGGGGTGTCAAGCCGCTCCACTGGCACCCGACGCTGGAGCCAACGGCTCGACCTGAATTCCTATCGCTGCTCAGGGTTCACGCCGCCCGCCACCACAGCACTCGCGTGATGGTGAGACGCAGGAGCGGCCCCGGCGGAGGGTCGAGCTCGTATTGCGGATAGCGGCGCACGAGCGCGTCGAGGCCCGGGCCGGTTGGCGGGCCGTCGAGGACGGCCACCTGACCGAGGAGCTGAACCCAGCGGAGCTCTGACCAGTTGTCCTCATAGCGGTCGACGGTCAGAGCGGCGTGCGGACGCTCGCGAAGCCAGCGAACGCGGGCCGGCTCGCGGCCGGCTTGCTTGGGCTTATTGTCGACCGCCGTCCAGGCCGCTCCGTCACAAACCGCATAGGTGACCGGGAGGACGCGGGGCCGGCCGTCTCCGTCGCTCAGGCCGAGGTGACCGACGCGCTGGGCCCCGAGAAGTTCACCGGCCCACTCGGGGAGCTGTTTCAGAGTCCCGGACGACACGAGAGGAAACCGTATAGCCCCCGGAAGGGGGCGCGATGGACGTGGGAATTGGACTTCGGCTTTCCCACCTCGACGCGCTCCGACCAGGTGGACCGGCTGGCGCAAACCGCGCCGGCAAACTGCCAACTCATCAGCTGTTCGACCGTCCACCGCGCCGATTCACGCGTTTCATGGTCCGGGCCGATAGAAGCGCCATGGCATTGCTGTGGGAATCCGACGAGGGGCTCGACTCAGACATGATCGACGTGGCGCCAGGGGTGTGGATCCGAAACGGCCGAAGGACGCGTGCCTGGGCCGCAACCGCTGTTCTGTGGTCGGCGTTGTTCGCCAGCCTGGTGTTCATCCCCAATCACTCGGCGGGACCGACAACGCTGAGTCAGATTCTGGGGCTTGGAGCGTTCTACCTCGGGATCGCCGGCGTCGGCTTCATCCTCGCCTGTCGGGTCGCGCGAGCCGGTGTGTGGATCGGATCGGACGGGATCGTCGTCCGGGGGCCGTTCAGGACCCACCACATAGCCCTCGAAAACGGCGCGCGCTTCGCTCCCGGCCTTCAAGGACGTGGAGGCAACGGAACTCCGTGCCCCATGCTCGAACGACCGGAACGGCGAGCCGTGGGGGTCTGGGCGCTCGGCCGGCGAAACATCTGGTTTCGCTACGAACGCGTCAGCCAGGAGATTCAGCCGTTGTGCGACACGCTGACCGAGCTCGTCGAGGGCCTCCGGTCGGCACCGGCGTCCTCGGACCCGGGCTCTCAGCGCTCCTAGTGTCGACCGGGGGTGGGCTTCCTCAGGGCCGACTTTCCTCAGGGCCGACTCCAGGTACTAGCGGAACCCGCAGGCGCTGCTGGCCTGCTTGAACACCGGCGACGCTACGTTGATCGTGTCTGGGATCGCGAGGACGACTCCCCCGCGGTCCTCCAACAGGCTGTAGCCCCTCGGGCTTGACGGAGGG
>JBDTEE010000200.1:0-5294 GCA_039922645.1 Solirubrobacteraceae bacterium
CCAGCCAGTGAAAGTCGTCCACCACCACCAATACTGGCTGCCGAAGGGTGGAGTCGGCCAGCAGACTCATCACGCCTGCGCAGCAAGCCAGACGTTGGACCTGCGGGCCGGGCCGGAGGCCGAGGGCGGCGCGCAGAGCGACCGCTGGCCCTCCGGCAGGTGATCGAGCTGCGTGAAGGCTGGCCGCAGCAGCGATGTCAGTGCGCCAAAGGGGAGATCCGACTCGGACTCAACACCGCTCACAGTCAGCATCTGAAAGCCGGTGGCGTCGGCCGCAGCGGCGTTCAGCAGAGCCGTCTTGCCCACACCCGGCTCCCCGTGAACGACCAGTGATCCGCCATTCCCCTGCCTGGCGCCGTCAACGACCTGTCGCAGCCGAGCGAGCTGGAACTGACGTCCCAGAATCTCGTCCCAGCCCTGGTCAACCACCTGCGACCCCTACCTGTCGAGGTGGGCCAACAATATCCCAGCCGTAAACCCGCCCGGGTGGTTTAGAGCCGGACTAGGTCTTGGGTGTGTAGCCCACGGGTTTTGCCGCGTAGGTCGATGAATAGCTGGGCGGACTCGGCCAGGGCTGGGTAGTCGGTGTCGGGGTGCGCGGTGACCAGCACCACAGCGTCGGCGGAGACGACGTCGGTAAGGGGGGAGCTTTGTAGTCCGTACTCGGGTAGCGCCTGGACGTAGGGGTCGTGGTAGGAGAGGATCGCGCCGCGGTCAGCGAGCATTTCGATGATCCTCAGGGCGGGGGATTCGCGGGTGTCCCCGACACCGCCCTTGTAGCTGACCCCGAGCAGTCCGATCCGCGAGCCGCGGACCGGCTTGCTGACATCGTTCAGGGCCCGTTCGATCCGCTCCACGCAGTAGTAGGGCATCTGCTGGTTGACCTTGCCGGCCAGCTCGATGAACTCGGTCGACATGTGAAACTCCCGGGCGCGCCAGGCCAGATAGAACGGGTCGACCGGCAGGCAATGACCACCCATCCCCGGTCCGGGCTCAAACCGCATAAACCCATACGGTTTGGTCGCGGCGGAATCGATCACCTCCCAGATGTCCACGTTCATCCGTTCGGCCAGCATGGCCAGCTCATTGACCAGGGCGATATTCACCGAGCGGAAAATGTTCTCCAGCAGCTTGGCCATCTCAGCCACCTCGGGGGTCGAGACGCGCACCACCTCATCGCACACCCGCCCGTAGAGCTCGGCCGCGCGCTCGGTGCACCGCGGCGTGACCCCACCAACCAGCTTCGGGGTGTTACGCATCGTGTAATCCGTACGACCCGGATCCACCCGCTCCGGGGAGAACGCCACGTTGAGGTCCTCACCGACGCGCAAGCCGCGCTGCTCGAGCAGCGGGACTAGCTGCTCCCGGGTCGTGCCCGGATAGGTGGTCGACTCGAGCACGATCAGCTGCCCCGCGCGGGCCACCTCTGCCAGCGACCGGCTGCACTCCAACAGCGGCACCAGATCGGGCTCGCGGTTCGCGGTCAACGGCGTCGGCACACAGATCAACACCGCCTCCGCAGCCGCCACCTCACCCACATCCGTGCTCGCCGAAATGTTCGCCCCGGCCTGCCTGAGCCGCTCAGAGCTCACATCCTCGATATACGACACACCCGCATTCACCGCATGGACCTTCGCCGGATCGATATCGACGGCGACCACCTCATCACCCGCCTCAGCAAACGCAACCGCAAGGGGAAGACCCACATAACCCAACCCAATAACCGCCACAGACATAGAACGGCTGAAGATACAACCCGCGCAGGCGCCCGCACCCACTAGGATTCCTCGTGACCGTGCTAGGCGGGGACGTAGCGGCGCCCTGTAACCCGCAATCCGCTTTAGCGGGGCTGAATTCCCTCTCGAGGGGTGCAGGCCCAGGGCCAGCGCTCCGTTTGCGGTGCTGATGGTCCGGTCCCGTTGCGATGTCGGCCCGTGAACCAGGTCAGGTCCGGAAGGAAGCAGCCTTAAGCGGTCACCGGTAGGCGCCATGGGAGTGCCGGACCGGAGCCAATGACGGAAGATGCAGTCCTGGAACCGACCTCGACGGAGGGTGCACGGTCACTTTTCCGCCTCCCCCTACGGGCGGCGGTTCGACATCGGGTTTCCGGCGGGCGCCTCTCTAGACTCGAATGCCCAGTGTCCACCGGTCCCTCGCTCTACCGCCGCCATCGCCCACGCACCTTTGCCGACGTCGTCGGCCAGGAGCAGATCGTCCGCACCCTGTCCAATGCCGTCAGCCGCAACAAGGTGCACCACGCGTACCTGTTCGTGGGCTCCCGGGGGACGGGGAAGACGAGCACGGCCAAGATCCTCGCCGCCTGTCTGAACTGCGATCGGGGCCCCACAATCGAGCCCTGCGGCGTGTGCGACTCCTGCATTTCCATCGCCAACGCCACCTCGTTGGACGTGATCGAGATGGACGCAGCCTCCAACAACTCAGTCGACGACATCCGCGACCTGCGCGAGAGCGTGGCCTACTCGCCGGTCTCCGGGCGCCACAAGGTCTACATCCTGGACGAGGCCCACATGCTCTCCCCGCAGGCTTGGAACGCCTTTCTGAAGACCCTCGAGGAGCCGCCGCCGCGCACCATCTTCGTGCTGGCCACCACCGAGGCCCAAAAGGTGCTGCCCACCGTGGTCGATCGCTGTCACCGCTTTGACTTCGGCCGCCCCACCGTTGAGCAGGTGGCCCAGGTGCTGAGCCGGGTCGCCGCCACTGAGCAGATCAACATCGAGCCCGGTGCCGTCGCCCTGATCGCCCGTCACGCCACCGGGAGCTTCCGTGACGCGCTCGGCACTCTGGAGCAGCTGGTCACCTATGCCGGGGAGGAGCAGATCGGCGCCGCCGACGTGCTCGCCGTCCTGGGTGTCGCCGACGCTGAGCAGCTCTTCGACGCCGTTGACGCGGTCCACGCCGCTGATCCGGCCCAGGCGCTGCGCACCGCGGCTCGCCTCACCTCGACCGGCCGCGACCCAGGCCAGATCCTGCGCGATCTCGAGGTGCACGCGCGCGAACTGCTGGCCGTGCAGGTCCTAGAGGAGGTTCCCGAGGAGCTCCGCATCACGCCGGAGCGCGATGCTCGCCTGCTGGCCCAGGCTCAGGCGCTGGGCAGCACCGATGTGGTCCGGCTGCTCGACCTGGTGGCCGCCGCCCTCGAGGCCACGGCCAACGGCGCCCAGTCCCGGATCCAGCTGGAACTGGTTCTGATCAAGGCCGCCTCGCCTGAGGTTGACCCGTCGACCGCCGCTCTGCTGGCCCGGATCGAGCGCCTGGAAAATGCGCTGCGAGCCAGCGCGCCGGCACCGTCCGCGCCTACCGCCCAGGCCGTGGCCCAGCCCGCCTCCGCCGCGCCCGCCTCCGCCTCGCCCGCCCCGCCCCGTCCCGAACCCGTAGTCACCCGGACCGCTCCGGCCACCCAGGCCGCCCGCTCTCATCCCCAGGCCGTGGCCCAGCCCGCCCCGCCGCCCGCCGCCGCGCCGGCCCCGGACCCGGGACACGCCGAGCTGGGAACGCTGGTCGCCTCCTGGCCCGCGGTGGTCGAGTTTGTGCGCCAGGACAACGCGATGCTCGCCGCCACCCTGGAGACCGCGCGCCCGGTGACGCTCGATGACCGGGCCCTGACCCTGGCCTTCCCGGCCGGGGCCGCCTTCTTCAAGCGCAAGGCCGAGCAGGACGACTACCGGCGGGCCGCCGCGGAGGCCGTGCGCTCGGTCACCGGGGCCGCTCTGACGCTGCGCTACGAGCTCTGCGACGAGGCGCCGGTGACGGCTGATTACGGCTCCGGGCTCACCGGCGAGGAGCTGGTGCAACGCTTCATGGAGGAGTTCGACGCCGAAGAAGTGCCGGAAGACGACCCAAACCAGGAAGAGGCTTAGGCATGACCCAGCCCAACATGCAGCAGCTGCTCAAGCAGGCCCAGAAGATGCAGGAGGACATGATGGCGGCCCAAGAGTCGCTCAAGGACGAGGTGGTCGACGCCTCGGCCGGCGGCGGCATGGTCACCGTGCAGGTCACTGGGGACCAGGTCGTCAAGGCGATCAAGATCGATCCCGAGGCCGTCGACCCCGAGGACGTTGAGCTGCTCCAGGACATGGTCCTGGCCGCGGTCAACGAGGGACTGCGCGCCGCTCAGGAGCTGGCCGCGGCCAAGATGGGCGGGATCGCCGGCGGCTTGGGCGGCGGCCTGGGACTACCGGGCCTGTAGGACACGCGCCAGGACCGTGTACGCCCCTCCCGTCCAACGGCTGATCACCGAGCTGTCCAAGTTGCCCGGCGTTGGTGGCCGCACCGCGCAGCGCCTGACCTTCCACCTGCTCCGGGCCAGCGAGGAGGAGGCCGGTGCTCTGGCCGACGCCATCCGCGAGGTCAAGGCGCGCATCGGCCTGTGCGAGGTGTGCTTCAACCTGGCCGACGGCCCGCGCTGCCGGATCTGTACCGATGAGCGCCGTGATCCCGAGCTGATCTGTGTCGTCGAGGAGCCCTCCGACGTGATCTCGATCGAGCGCACGCATGAATTCGCCGGTCGCTACCACGTGCTCGGCGGGGCGCTGTCGCCGATCGACGGGGTGGATCCGGAGGACCTGAAGATCGCCGAACTCTACGTGCGAGCCGAGGCCGATCGCGTGCGCGAGGTGGTGATCGCCACCAACCCGACCACCACCGGGGAGGCGACCGCCCTGCACATCGCCGACGGGCTCCGTGAGCGCCTGCCCGAGCTCTCGGTGACCCGGCTGGCCAGCGGGCTTCCCGTCGGGGCTGACCTTGAGTACGCCGACGAGCTCACGCTGGGCCGTGCGCTGGCCGGCCGTCGCGCTGTCTGAAACGGCAACCATTTAGCTTTAGACACCGTGTCCGAGACAGTGGTGATGAAGTTCGGCGGCACCTCGGTCGCCGACGCCGAGCGAATCAAGCATGCCGCCCGCCGGATCGTTGGCCAGCGCGAGGCGGGGAAGCGGGTGGTGGCCGTACTTTCGGCGCGCGGCAAGACGACCGACGAACTGATCGCCATGGCCGAGGAGGTATCGCCCTTCCCCGATCGGCGCGAGATGGACATGCTGCTCTCCACCGGGGAGCGGATCTCCTGTGCGCTGTGCGCGATGGCCATCAACGACCTCGGTCACCGGGCGATCTCCTTGACCGGCTCCCAGGCCGGGATCGTCACCGACACCTCGCACACCAAGGCCCGCATCCTCGACGTCCGGGCCAACCGGATCGCTGAGGCCCTCGACGAGGATCTGATCGTGCTGGTGGCCGGCTTTCAGGGTGTGTCGACCAGTCGCGACGTGACCACC
>JBDTEE010000201.1:0-12393 GCA_039922645.1 Solirubrobacteraceae bacterium
GGCGCCGTCACTGAGGGGCGTGGAGTTGCCGGCGGTCATCGTGCCCTCAGGCCCGCCGAACACGGGCCGTAGCTTGGCCAGCTTCTCCACGCTCGAATCGGGGCGCAGGTTCTGATCACGCTCGAGGCCGAGGAAGGGGACGACCATCTCGTCAAGCCAGCCGGTGTCGTAGGCGGCGGCCAGATGGTGATGGCTGGCCGCGGCCAGCTCATCCTGTTCCTCGCGGCCAATTCCCCACTCGGTGGCCATGATCGCCGTGTGCTCGCCCATCGAGAGGCCGGTACGCGGCTCCGCGTTACGGGGTATCTCGGGCACCAGCTGCTGCGGGCGCAGCCGGGCCAGTGCGCGCAGCCGGGCGGCGCTGGATTTGGCCCGGTTGAGCGAGAGCAGGACCTGGCGAAGGTCCTCGCCGACGGCCAGCGGCGCATCCGAGGTGGTGTCCACGCCGCCCGCGATCCCGCAGTCGATCTGGCCCAGGGCGATCTTGTTGGCGACCAGGATCGTGGCCTCGAGCCCGGTGCCGCAGGCCTGCTAGACGTCGTAGGCGGGCGTCTCGGGAGCCAGCGTTGACCCGAGCACGGTCTCTCGCGTCAAATTGAAGTCACGGCTGTGCTTGAGCACTGCACCGGCCGCCACCTCGCCGAGCACCTCGCCCTCGAGGCCGAACCGCGCGACCAGCGCATTGAGCGTGGCCGTGAGCATGTCCTGGTTGGAGGCCCGAGCGTACGGGCCGTTCTGGCGCGCGAAGGGAATCCGGCTACCGCCGAGCACCGCGACGCGGCGGGGGCTGTCGGACATCGCGGCGCCGCGAGGGCTGTCTGGCATCTCGAGAAGCTCTCCTGATCGAGGATGGAGCGACCGAGATTACTAAGTTACGCCTCCGTAGCTACCGGTGGGTAGCGGGCACAGCGGAACTAGTCGTGAACCTTGGTGGAGGTCGTGAACGCTCCCCCCGCCGTGGCCCGCCGGATCAGGCCGGGAGCCAGGATCCGCAGTGCGGCGGGGATCCAGTAGTAACGCGGGACGTAGCGCTCCGCCCGGCCACCAGGCCCCGCTTCGACGATGGCCTCAGCGACGCCGTCGGGCTGGGAGACGACCCGCCGCGTCACCGCGTTGGCCAGCAGCTCGCTGGCCGGGAACCCCTCGGTCTGAACGAAGCCCGGCAGGACCAGGCCGACATGGACACCGTGCTCGCGCTCCTCAAGGTGCAGGGCATCGCTCCAGCCGGCCAGGGCGAACTTGCTGGCCGAGTAGGCGCCCGAGCCCGGACGCGAGACCCGCCCGGAGGTGCTGGCCACGTTGACGATGGCCACCCGGCGTCCCGGACGTGAATCCCCACCCGCGGCGGTGGAGCGCAGCAGGGGCAGGAGGGCCTCGGTGAGCCGAGCCGGGGCCTCGAAGTTGAGCTTCATGTGACGATCGAGGTTGGCCCAGCCGGTGTCGCCAAACCGTCCGCGCCAGGCAGCACCGGCGTTGTTGACCAGGAGATGGAGCTGCCCGCCCTGGGCCAGCACGAGTTCCTTCACGCGCGCGGGCGCGTCCTGCTCGGTCAGGTCAAGGGCCAGGCTGAGCGCGCGCTCGGGGCCGCCGAGCTCGGCGCAGAGCGCCTCGAGCTTCTCGGCCCGGCGGGCGACCAGGATCAGGCGCACGTCGGGCTCCCGGGCCAGGCGGCGGGCGGTCGCCTCACCGATTCCGCTCGAGGCCCCCGTGATGAGAGCGAGGTAACTCATGCGGCGCCAGCGTAGCGGTGAGGGTGCCCACCGGGCGTGGCAACCGGGCGTGAGCGGAGTCGAGGTGGGGTTGGCGCTGGTGCACCGCCGGGTTCAGGATCAGCTCCCGGCGATCGCCAACGAGCTGACGCTGGCCATCGGGGAGAACATCGACCAGCTGGTCGATGTGAAGCTCATGGTCATCAAGCGCTTTGACCCTGAGCTGGCCAACCGCGTGTTCCTCGACATCGGTGGCCGGGAGCTCAAGTTCATCCAGAACTTCGGGTTCTTCTTCGGCTTCGTGCTGGGTATCCCAGTGGCAGTGCTCACCCACTTCGTGACCTTCTGGTGGCTGCTACCCATCCTCGGCGTGGTGGTCGGCTACGTGACCAACTGGGTTGCCCTCTGGATGATCTACGAGCCGGCCGAACCGCATAGGTGGGGACCAGTTCGGATTCACGGTCTGTTCATCCGCCGCCAGCACGACGTGGCCGAGGTCTATGCGCGCATCGTGGCCGACGAGATCCTGACCGTCTCGGAGTTCGGCACCGAGTTGCTCAAGGGAACCCAGTCCGACCGCACGCGCGCGCTGATCGAGCGCTCCATGCGACCCGCCATCGACCGGGCGACGGACCGTTGCGGCCCGCGGTGCGGATCGCGTTGGGCGAGAGGGAATATGAATCGATCCGCCAATCGTTCGAGCCAGTTGATCGAGAGCGGACCCGCCCTGGCCCGGTTGGCGCTCGGCGCCGGGTGGCGGGCGGCTCGGTGGGGCTGAGCAGCTCGGCTCGCCAGGGAGTGCGGATGGGCCGGGTGGCAGCCGATCCGGTGCTGGCCGCCGGAGTGGTGTTGGAGATCGGCGCCGAGCTTCGCGAGTACGCGCGCGATCTGCTCACCATCACGGAGCTCGAGGCCCGGGTGATCCAGGTGGGTGCGCCCCGGGCAGAGGCGACGAGCGGTCACGGGAAGGGCAATGGAGCCGTCTCGGAGGCGGTGGCCCTCCGCGTCAAGGGCGCCCTTTTGCTGAAGGCAGCAGCCGAGGTCGGCGCCGGCGATCACGCTCATCCCGCCTACGCACGGATCCTCACCGAGTTGGCTCCCGACGAGGGACGGATCCTGCGTCTACTGGCCACCGAGGGACCCCAGGCCTCGGTCGATGTCCGGGCCACCAACCTAATCGGGGTGGGCTCGGAGCTAATCGCCTTTGGACTGAACATGGTCGGTCCCCAGGCCGGCGTCCAGCACCGCAAGCGCGTCACGGCATATCTGAACAACCTCGAGCGCCTCGGTCTGATCTGGTTCTCGCGCGAGCCGATCGACGACGCTGTCGCCTATCAGGTCGTGGAGGCCCAGCCCGAGGTGATGGAGGCGATCCACGCAGGCGCGCGCGCCAAGACGATCCAGCGCAGCATCGTCCTGACCGCGTTCGGCAAGGACTTCTGCGAGGTCTGCCTGCCGCTGGATCCGGCCGAGATCGAGGCCCTCACCTCCGAGGACTGAGCGCCCCACCGAAGCTCACTAGCCTCGATTTCGAAAGACCGGCCGGATCAGAGAGGTTTCCATGGACTACGTGAATCTGGGCCGGACCGGGTCGCAGGAGCGCGGTGTCCCCATGGCGCAGGTCGCTCTGGCCTGGCTGCTGCACCGCCCCGGGGTGAGCGCACCGATCATCGGCGCCACGAAGCTCCGCCACCTCGAGGACGCACTGGCCGCAGAATCCTTGTCGCTCAGCCAGGCGGAGATGGAGCGGCTCGAGGAGCTCTATCAGCCACACGCCGTCGCCGGACACCAGTAGCCGGTTTCCCCGAACCGGCGTTCGGGGTTGCCGTGACGCCAGTGTTCGGGTTAGGGTCCGGTTTAACGCGCCGGTAATTCCGCTGATTGAGAATGCGGGCGGCAAACCGCCCCACGGAGGCAGCATGGAGCAGTCCACGGTTCCACCCGCGGCACCTGAAGTTCAACTCGACGCCGATGGCCTTGACCGGGGCGTCGGATTCCTGGGGCTCCTGTGGGCGTCAGAGACGTCAATCATCGGATCAGGCTGGCTGTTCGGCGCCCTCGGGGCGGTAGTCCTCGCGGGTCCGTCGGCGATCTTCGGCTGGGTCCTGGGCTCGATCATCATCATCCTGCTCTCTCTCGTGCATGCCGAGCTCGGCGGCCTGTTCCCGGTCAGCGGCGGGACGAGCCGGTTCCCCCATTACGCGTTCGGCAGCTTCGCGGGAGCGACCTTTGGGTGGGCCTCCTACCTGCAGGCGGCGAGCGTGGCTCCGATTGAGGTGCTGGCGGCCGTCCAGTACCTGTCAACCGCCCACTGGGCGCGCGACTTCTACGTCCAGCACTCGGGCTCGGGCGGGACGCTGCACGGCTTCGGCTACCTGGCGGCGGGCATCCTGATGCTCCTCTTCGTGATCATCAACCTCGTCGGAATCCGCTGGTTCGCACGGATCAACAACGCGCTGACGACCTGGAAGGTCGCGATCCCGGTCGTGACGGTGATCATCCTGCTCATCGGGCACTTCCACAGTGCGAACTTCGGGCACGCCGGCGGCGGCTTCTTCGTCCATGGCGCGGCGGTCAAGAGCATCCTCCTGACGCTCCCGGCGGGCATCATCTTCTCGTTGCTGGGCTTTGAGCAGGCCGTGCAGATCGGCGGCGAGTCGAAGAACCCCGGCCGTGACCTGCCGCGGGCGGTGATCCTGTCGATCCTCATCGGAGCAGTCCTCTACATCCTCATCCAGGTCGCGTTCATCGCGGCCATGCCGACCAGCCTGCTCATTGCCCAGCACGGCTGGACGAATCTCGGTGCCACCAACCCCAACCACACGGTCGTGTCGCTCAACGCGGGACCGTTCTTCACCCTGGCCAGCATCGTCGGCATCTCATGGCTGGCCACCCTGCTGCGGATCGACGCGGTGGTTTCCCCGGGCGGAACTGGCCTTATGTACGAGACCTCATCCTCTCGCCTGTCGTTTGGCCTGAGTAAGAACGGCTTCGTCCCGACTGCGTTCGAAAGTGTCAACCGCGCGCGGGTGCCGGTGTTCGGGGTCATCATCGCCACGCTCATCGGCGTTTTGTTCCTGCTGCCGTTCCCGAGCTGGAGCAAGCTCGTCGGGATCGTCACCAGTGCCTCGGTGCTGATGTACGCCGGCGCGCCGGTCGCGTTGGGGGCGCTGCGCCTGCAGAAGCCCAACCTCACGCGCACCTACCGGCTGCCGGCGGGCATGGTACTGGCGCCCCTGGCCTTCGTGGGCGCCGGCTGGGTGATCCTGTTCTCGGGCTGGCAGACGTACACGACGCTGATCGTCGCGATGCTGATCGGCTATGGCCTGATCGGCCTGTCTTACCGGGCCAAGCTGAACCCGAAGGCTACGGCCGTGGACTGGCAGGCCGCGCCATGGATCATCGTGTGGCTCATCGGCATGGGCGTGATCTCCTATCTGAGCGACTTCGGCGCGGGCGGGATCATCGGCGGCATCGGGATCTTCAAGAACGTCCTCGACCAGGGCGGCACCGATGTCATCGGCCTCTGGGGGGGGATCATCGCCTCGGCGGTCTTCAACCTGATCATCTACTACTGGGCGATCGCCACTCGATTGCCCGAGCAAAAGGTCGACGAATACGTGCACGAGGTTTATCCGCCGCCGGTGACTGAGTAATCACGCTCACCCGAGGACGCCCGGACGCGCAGCGCCAGCCCCAGCTCAAAGCGGCCGGCGGGCGTGTCCAGGGCGTCCCCGAGGAGCTCTCTGAGCTTGGCCATCCGGTAGCGGACGGTGTGGGGGTGCACGTGGAGCTGCTCAGCGATGTCAGGCGTGTGGCGCTGGTGATCGAGCCACGCGCCCAGCGTGTCGAGCAGACGCTCGTTCTCGATCGCCAACATCCCGGGGATCCGCTCCGTCGAGCTGATGATCAAGCGCTATCCCGGCGGACGCTTCTCCTCGATGATCGGTGACGGGATCGGGGTCGGCTCGGAGTTGCAGTTCACCGGCCCCTACGGCGCCTTTCATCTGCGGCGCTCGGAGGCGCCAATCCTGATGATCGCCGGCGGCTCGGGCATGGCGCCGGTCCTCGGAGTCCTGCGTCAGCTCGCCGCCGAGGGCTCGACCCAGCCGGTGCGCTTCTTCTACGGGGCGCGTGAGGAGCGCGATCTGTTCGCACTCGATGAGATCGCCGCGCTGGGCGAGCGGCTCCACGACTTCCGCTTCACGCCGGTCACGGGCCGCTTCGTTCACGAGGCGGTCGACGAGGAGCTCGAAGCCCCCGACGTCTACATGTGCGGCGCGCCGCCGATGCTCGACGCCGCCGAGCAGATGCTGATCGGGCGCGGGATCGATCCGGCCCGGATCTTCGCCGACCGCTTCACCGTTTCCTCACGGGCCGCACCCACCGCCCCGGCGCAGAGCGCCCCGGCCTCCGAGCGCGACTTCGCCTGGTTCACCCCCGCCGCCCGCCGGGCCACCCTCTACGAGGACGTGACGATCGACACCCAGCCTTCGATCCACCGCCACCTCACCCGGGGCTGGCCGCTTCATTTCGCCGACGGCCGCGGGACCTGGAACGACTCCTCGACCGCGCTGCGCAGCAGTGATTGGTATGCCTTCCGCGACCCCGGCCAGCAGTGGGAACGGCCCTTCTACCAGGCGGGCACGGCGGTCGAGCAGCAGATCGACGGCGCCCTGCGCTCCGCCGCCGAGCAGGGTCTGATCGAGGACTTCGACCCCGACTGGGTGGACTTCCTGCGCGCCCGCCTCCAGATCCCCGCCTACGTCGAGCATGGTCTGTGGTTCGCGCTGGCCACGGCCGCGCGCGATTGCCTGTCGGACACCGTGGCCACCTGTGTCTGTCTGCAGGCGGCGATGAAGCAGCGCTCGGCCCAGGCCATCGTCCTCTACGCCATGGATCTCGAGCAGCAGCTCGACGGCCCGTTCGCGATCGACTCCGCTCGTGAGGCCTTCATGACCGACCCGGCCTGGCAGCCCACCCGCCGCTACCTGGAACGGCTGGCCGCCACCCCGGACTGGGCCGAGGTGCTGTTCGCGGCCAATCTGTGCTTCGAGCCCGTGGTGGCCACCCTGCTCCGGCGCGAGCTCGGCACCCGGGCCGCCGCCGCTCACCGCGACACCGCCACCCCCGTCCTGGCTCGCGTCGAGACCCAGGAGTGGGAGTGGGCGCGGGAGTGGACGGTGGCCCTCAGCCGCTTCCTGCTCGAGGACCCGCAGCACGGCGCGCAGAACCGTGCCGTCCTCACCGGCTGGGTGCTCGATTGGCTCCCGGATGCCCTCGCCGCCGCCGGCGCCCTGTCCCCCCAGGCGGCCGAGATCGGCCTCCACGTCGACCGCGCCACCGCGCGGATCCGGGCCTACGAGGGGCAAATGTTGGCCGCGGCCGGACTGCCCGAGCTGTGCGCGCTGGTGGGATACGACCCACCCGAGCAAAAGTCCGCGCCGCCGAGGTCCCAAGCCCAGAACGGCAAGTTCGGCTCCTTCGGGTCGGCTCGGCAAACATCAGATCCGGCACCGGAGAACGGTAGCTTCGATTACGTGGGCATCGTTATGGCCAAGAGCGCGGAGGGCGACGCCGTGGCCGCGTTCATGGGCCGTCGCGAGGGCATCGAGGTGCGCGAGCAGCCGGCCTTCTGGGACATCCGCGCCCGGGATCGGCTGGTCATCCCCTACGAGCAGATTTCCGAGGAGGTCGGCTATGCGATCGACGCTTACTCCATCCAGCACGAGATGTCGACACACTATGGGCGCATGGTGGCCACCGACGATGCGCTGATGCTGTTCTCAGACCCCACCGAAGCCATGGAGCACCTGCTCTCATGAGTCTGATGTCCCGCGCCTGGGGGCGCTTGCTGGCCGCGCTTGACCGCCGCCCCGCCGGCCATCGGATGATCGTCCGCGCGCTGCCCGGCGCCATCCGCCGTCGCTTTGACCCCGGCTCCGCCGACGGGCTCGAAGCCGTGTTGGAGTTGGCCGTCCGCGATCCCCACGGTCAATCGGCGGAGCGCTTCGAGCTGACCATCGCCGATGCACACTGCTCGGTGCGTCCGGGCGCTCCGGTGCAGCCGGGAGCCCAGGCCACGATCGCCTCTGACGACCTGATCCTGCTGGCCGCCGGCGCGGCCAGCTGGCCCGAGCTCCTGTCAAGCGGCCGCTTTGAGCTGACCGGCGACCCCTTTCTGGCCCTGCGTTTCGCTTCGCTGTTCCAGCTCCCGGTAGAGCTCGATCCGGCCTAACGCTTCGCGGTGTAGTGCGAACTGCCGCTGCACGACGGATTCAGCGGGAAGATGGTCTTGAGCGTGCCCGTGACCCTGCCGTGCGTGTTGAAGGTGCCCGACAGGGTGAACTTCTCGCCGACCTGGCCCTTCAGCGGCCCCACCTTGATCGTGTTGTTGTGGTGAATGGTGAACCGGTGCTTGGCTGAGAGCGTGGTGGACGGGAAGCTGACCGGGACGGCCGGGCCCCCGCTCGAGCAAAAGGCCGGGATATTCGAGATGCCGATGTGGGTCAACCGCTTGCCGCTCAACTTCATCGAGATCTTGATCAAGGTTTGAGGAGCGAGCTTGCCCTTGTAGGTGCCTGATTTCGGCGCTGCCGCCACGGCAGTCGCGGCGATCAGCAACGCGAGCAGCACGGCGCTCACAACCGCGTACGCGCGACGCTTTCGATTCTCCATGCCCATCCCCCTTCGTGGTCCGTTCCCCGCCTCGGCGCGAGCCTACACCGGCTCCGGTTGGCGCGTGGGTGGGAGCCGCTAGTTAGCGCCCTGTGAGAACAAAGCATTGGACTCGTAGCCGGCGAAGACCACGCTGCGGCTGAACGGCATGTTGATGTTGACGATCACGCAGTAGGTGCGGGTTCCGGCCCGGTTGGGGACGCAGGTGCGGTAGACCGCCCCGGGCTGGATCGTGTACGTGTCGGTGTGCGCGACGTTGGCTCGGAAGGCGTACGGGGCGCGGTCGCCGATGTAGGCGATCGCCCGCGTGATGGCGTCGTCCATCATCCGCTGCTGGGCCTGAATGGCGGGGCGGTGGAGCAGTCCGAGCAGGAGCAGCACGACCGGCACGACCATCACGGCGACGGTCCCCCCGTAGTTGCGCGCCACCGTCGTCGGCATGTCGGGGCGGTGGCGGCGCAGCACGGAGCCGAACGGCCGGGACAGGAGCACCACGAGCAGCAGGTTGATGAACACGCCGGCCAGGATGCCCCCGGCCAGAGACTGGGAGTCACCCTCGAAGGGAAGCGTGTGCACGATGACCGCATCGAGCGCTGTGAGCACGGCAAACGCAGGCCACAGCCACGCGCCGCGCCGGCGCCATCGCCAGCGGGCGAGCCAGCCACCGTCCATGACCGGAAGGCTAGAGGGGTGCCAGGGGCCGGGTCTAGGAGTAAGCTCGGGCACCCGGATGCGGGGGTGGCGACGGAGATCCCGTCGCGCCCCTAAACGAGGAGACGGCACGGAGATCCCGGGCCGGCTCACTGAGAGGAAGGGAAGAAAATCGAGATGGCGACTGACATCGCTGCGCCGGCTTCGGTAGAGGTTGGCGAGCACGAGCATCTGCAGCTGGCCGATCGGATCTGGCTGCACCGCGCGATGCTCCTCATGCGCGGCATTGAGGAGCGGGCCATGAGCCTGTACCGCCAGGGGAAGGTTCCTGGCTCTTTTTATGACGGCTTCGGCCAGGAGGCGGTGTCCGCAGGCGCGGCGTTCGCGATGGCCGCCGAGGATCGGCTGTGCATCCTGCACCGTGACCTCGCCGCACACGTAATCCGCGGCGTTCCGCCGGCGCGCATCTTCGCGCAGTACATGGGGCGAGCCGCGGGCGTGACCGCGGGACGCGACGGGAACGTGCACTTCGGCGACCGGCACCTCGGGTGCGTCGGCATGGTCTCGATGCTGCCCGACATGATGCTCGTCGCCACCGGGATGGCCATGGCCTTCAGGCTCCGGGGAGAGCCCCGGTGCGCGCTGACCTGGTTCGGTGACGGCTCGACCTCGCGGGGCGACTTCCACGAAGCCATGAACTGGGCCGGCGTGCAGAAGCTCCCGGTGGTGTTCGTGCTCGAGAACAACCAGTACGCCTACTCGACGCCGCTGGACAAGCAGTTCGCGGTCGATCCGGTGGAGCGCGCGGCGGCCTACGGCTTCGCCGGGGTGACTGTGGACGGGAACGATGTCGAGGCCATGTTTGACGCCACGCGCGAGGCGCGCTCACGGGCCGTTTCCGGAGGTGGCCCGACCCTGATCGAGGCGGTCACCATGCGCATGCACGGGCACGCCGCCCACGACGACATGAAGTACGTGCCCAAGGAGCAGGTCGCGGAGTGGAAGCTGCGCGATCCGGTGGATCGGCAGGAGAAGCGCCTGCGGGCTCTGGGCGTCGATGTGGACGAGTTGCGGGCTGGGGTCACGGCCGAAATCGATGCCGCGGCGGCCGAGGCGCTTAGTGGTCCGATGCCCTCTGTGGAGGGTGTCCTGGAAGGCGTGTTCTGTGAGGGCGAGGCCGAGCCACTCGGTGACGGCCACGCTCCCTGGAGCGGCTTCGGCTCGGGGGGTGCTGCCTGATGGCCACCATGACCTATCTGCAGGCCATCTCCTCGGCCCTGCGCGATGAGCTCCGGGCCGACGAGCGCGTGCTCATCATGGGCGAGGACGTCGGGGAATTCGGCGGTGCGTTCAAGGTCACCGACGGGTTCGTGGCCGAGTTCGGCTCCGAGCGGGTGATGGACACCCCGCTGGCCGAGTCGGCGATCATCGGCTGCGCGGTGGGCGCGGCCGTGGTGGGTCTGCGCCCGGTCTGCGAGATGCAGTTCGCCGACTTCATCTCCTGCGGCTTTGATCAGCTGGTCAACGTGGCCGGCAAGATGCACTATCGCCAGGGACTGGCGGTGCCGCTGGTGGTCAGGCTGCCGTCCGGTGGCGGGTTCTCCGGCGGCCCCTTCCACTCCCAGAATCCCGAGGCACTGTTCATGCACTCGCCGGGGATCAAGGTCGTGGCGCCCTCGACCGCCGAGGACGCCAAGGGTCTGCTGCACGCGGCCATTCGGGACCCAAATCCGGTGTGCTTCATGGAGCACAAGCACCTGTACCGGCGGGTGAAGGGCGACGTGCCCGAGGGGGTTTTCGAGACTCCGTTCACTGCACGGGTGGCCCGGCCCGGGTCTGACCTGGTCGTGATCTGTTACGGGGCCATGGTGGATGTGGCGCTTGAGGCCACGGCGGATCTGGACGGCGCCTCGGTTGAGGTGCTCGACCTGCGCTCGCTGGTGCCGCTGGACGAGGAGGCGATCCTCGATTCGGTGTCTCGCTGCTCAAAGGTCGTCGTGGTCGACGAGGCCAACATGACCTGCGCGGCCGGGGCCCAGGTGGCGGCGCTGATCGCCGAGAAGGGCTTCGAGGACCTCGACGGACCGGTGGTGCGCGTGGCCTCACCCGATGTACCCATTCCGTTCTCGCCTCCGTTGGAGGCCGCTGTGCTGCCCGGTGTCGAGCGAGTCAAGGAGGCGTGCCGTGAGCTCCTTGCGTACTGAGAACCTCGTCGATGTGACCATGCCCCAGATGGGGGTGTCAGTTGCCGAGGGCACGGTGGTGGCCTGGCGCGTGGGGGTCGGAGACTCCGTGAAGGCCGACGAGACCGTGTGCGAGATCTCCACCGACAAGATCGACACCGAGGTACCGGCTCCCGTGGCCGGGGTGGTGGCCGAGATCCTCGTCGCCGTGGAGGAGACGGTCGAGGTGGGGGTTGTCCTGGCCCGGATCGATTCTGGTTCGGCGGGTGGGTCGGGCTCGGCGGATGCTCCGGCCGCTCCCGCGCCCGCTCCCGCTGAGGAGCCGGCCGCTTCCGCTCCGGCGGCGCCCCCCGCGCCCCCGGCGCCCGCGGTGGCCAAGTCCCGCAACGGCTCCGCGCGCCACTACTCGCCGGTGGTCCAGCGGATCGCCGCCAAGCACGACATCGATCTCGAGTCCGTGGTCGGCACGGGTCGGGATGGGCGGGTGCGCAAGCAGGACGTGCTCGCGCTGGTCGATGGTTCGGCGGGCTCGGCGGGCTCGTCCGAGGTGGCTGACCCGCCGCTGCACATCGAGAGCCCCTACCGGCCCGACCCGGAGCCGGTGCCCGCGGTGGGCACGAATGGTGACGGGCTCTCGCGTATGCGGCGCCAGATCGGCGCGCACATGAAGCGCTCGCTGGAGACGGCCGCCACCTGCACGACCTGGATCGAGGTCGACATGAGCCGCGTGGAGGCGGCCCGGAAGCGGCTCGGGGTGACCGCGCTGGCCTTCGTGGCCCGGGCCACCATTTCGGCGCTGCGCGAGCACCCGGCGCTGAACGCCTGGCTCGAGGGCGAGAAGTACACGCAGGTGAACGAGGTCAACCTGGGCATCGCCGTCGCCCTGGGCGACGACGGCCTCATCGTGCCGGTCATCCATGGCGCGCATGAGCTCTCCGAGGAGGGCCTGGCGGCACGCATCCGCGATGTCGCGAAACGGGCCCGCTCGCGTCAGCTGACCGCCGACGAGGTGCGCGGCGGGACGTTCACGATCACCAACCCCGGCCAGTACGGGTCGATCATGGCCACGCCGATCATCAACCAGCCTCAGGTCGGGATCCTCGACTTCGAGGCGGTGGTCAAGCGGCCGGTGGTGGTGACCGACGCAGAGGGCAACGACTCGATTGCCATTC
>JBDTEE010000202.1:0-5105 GCA_039922645.1 Solirubrobacteraceae bacterium
CGAAGCAGTCGCCCGCTTGTCGGCAGCATTGGAGGGGAAGGCGATCGTCCCGCTGTCTGCGCTCAGAGGGACGGTCGTCGCCTGGCGGTACAAGCGTGTGAGATTGCGCAAGGCGGGAGTGTGAGCCGGTGTGGCTCACGCACCTGCGGAGGCTCAAGTGCCGCCTCCGATCAGCATCCCATTCGGTACCGTCTTGTGCTGCGGCGTTGCGCGACCGAGGTAGGGTAGAGGCGCCTATTGGGCGCTGACCCCTCTCCGGGGCTACCCCGGGGATACCTGTATGACCAGGCCAATGCATCGCGAGCCCTTGACTGCGTCCGGTTGGAAGCAGCTCCGGGCACGCACGACTGAGTGCAGTCGGCGCGCAACGTCGCGATGATTGTCCGATGTACGACGCACGCACACGCGCCTATCTGTCTCGGTGCGTGGCAGACGCCTTCCTGGCCGGCGTGTGGAACGAGCGAGCGCTCGTCGACCGCGCGGGCCGTGCTCTTGATCGCCGTCCGCGATGGGTCCGGCCGGTCGCGCGCGAGGTGCTCGCGGCATATCACCGCCCGCCAGCCGACCGACCGCGCGAGCTCGCGTGCTTTATCGAACTGTCGGTGCGGGATCGCCCGCCCGACGCGAAGGACCCGGAGTGCCCGCGGGTTCGTCGGTGGCTGGTGCCAGAGCCATCGATGGGACGACTGCGCTGGCCTGTGCCGGAGATCGCATCGGTCCGCGCGCTCGCGACCTTTCTCGGCGTGAGCGACGGCGAGCTTGCGTGGCTGGCGGACGCGCGCGGGCTTGAACGAGCGGTGACCGATGAAAAGCTCAGGCATTACCGATACACGACACTCCGGCGTCCAGCGCGACGCCCGCGCGTGATCGAGCGACCCAAACGGCGGCTGAAGGAGACCCAGCGGCGCATCCTGCACGAAGTCCTCGACTGGATTCCCGTCCACGACGCTGCGCACGGCTTCACCCGCGGCCGATCGGTGAAAACCCACGCGACCGTGCACACCGGGCAGTACGTCATCGTGCGCCTGGACCTCGAGGATTTCTTCGCTTCCATCGCCGCCAGCCGCGTCTATGGCATCTTCCGGACTGCCGGCTACCCAGAGTCAGTTGCGTACTCGCTCACGGCACTCACCACCAACGTCGTCGCGTCGAGGCTGTGGCAGTCACTTCCGCGCCCTAACGACCTGACTCAGATCGAGGCGTACCATCGCCTCGGCCGACGGCTCGCCACACCACACCTACCCCAAGGCGCGCCGACGTCACCAGCGCTGGCGAACCTCGCCGCGTTCCGGCTCGACCGGCGGCTCCACGGGCTTGCCGCGTCACTGGAGATCAGCTACTCCCGTTACGCGGATGACCTGACCTTCTCCGGGCCTGCACGCCTGGTCCGGACCGCGAGCACACTCCGTCGCGCCGTCACCGAGATCGCCAGAGAAGAAGGATTCATGGTCAACCACCACAAATCGATGCTCGCCACACGCGCCGGCCGCCAACGCATCTGCGGCGTCATCGTCAACCAGCACCTCAACGTTGCCCGCGACGAGTACGACGTCCTCAAGGCCATCCTGCACAACTCGCGCGTGCACGGGCCCGCGTCGCAGAACCGGCAAGCAGTGCCGGACCTCCGAGCGCATCTTCTCGGACGTATCGCCTGGATCAGTTCGCTGAACCCGCAACGGGGAGAGAAGCTACGTCATCAGTTCGCCGGCATCGACTGGACCGAGGACCAATAACTCGACCGGAGCCGGCTGTCGCTGACGACCACGCCCGCGCCTCGATCGCCTTCCGGCCTGAGTGACGACCGATTCGTCGCGACGAGGGGTCGCCGGCGCGGCGAAGGGCAGACGAGCGCTCGGCTGGCCAAGCAGTCGTGCGCCGCCGAGGCGGCGCACGCGTCCTGCGTCGCCGTTGCAGTCACGGGCTCTAGGGCATTCCAGAGGCGAAAGCGATCGCTGGCGATGCGCCTTTCCTCGGGAAGGTGGAGTCGACCCGCCGGAGGGTCAAGGACCCGCGCTGACGGCGAACCGGTGTACCACGAGCCTACGGTGCCTCAGCGGAGCGGTGCGCTGGATCGTGGGGACAGCGAGTCGGCTCATCCCGTCGATGGAAGGAACACTTTGCCCAGCGCTCGTCCGCCCTCATCGTGAGCGACGACCCGCAGTGGTTGAGGTCCCGACCACACCAGCAAGACGTGCCCGTGCCACGGCACGCGTAGCCACCTGTCGGAGACCTGCACGGACGTCACCGGCGCGCTGACCCGCACACCGGCGTAGCTGATCCACCGCCCGCCGTCAGCCCGGCGATCGGCCTCGCCACCGTCATCGTGGACGCCACCACTCCCGTTGACGGCCATGACCTGGGGGTCGGCGCCTGTCACCGCGTCGCGCCCCAGCCTGAGATAGTCCGGCAGTACCGCGGGCCGGTCGGCCAACAGGTCTTCGTCGCTGGTGGCGCCGCCACCTCCAAGCAGCGCGCACAGCCCCTCTCGAAGGGCAAGCACATGCGTCTCCTGCCAGATGCAGCCGACGCCTCGACGGGCAAACATCGACACTGCCATGTCGCCGGCTACGTCGACCCCCATCGCGGCGAAGCGTCGGCGGCGGGTCAACCGCCGGACAGGGTCCAGGTGTCGCGACTCGATTAGGGCAACGCTCACTGCCAGGGCGTCATAAGCCACCGCTGCATCCTAAGTCGCCGCAGCGCTCGTCCGCTCAGGCGCCGGCCGGTGGCCCAACGCGATCGTGCGACTCGCGGTGCTCGGAGACGTGGTTCTCGCCGATTGCAGGGCCCCCGCTGCGGCCGGCAAGTCGAGCTCGGTACCTATGCAGGCGTGCCCACCGGGCCGGCGGCGTCGACGACCGCGCGCTCAAATTCGGGCGCATCCGATCATCCGCCGCGGCGATCACCGGGGGCCGATCCAGGGCGATCCAGATGTCGCCGAACCAGCCGCCCGCCGGCGGCGATGGAGGGGGACGAATGCGATCGCGCTAGGTCCCGGAGACACGGGAGAAGTGAGGTGCGGGTCAGTTACGCGCTGGGCGTTCCAGCGTTGCGTTGGATGGCCACGGCGCGCGGTCGTGGTGACGGCGGATACTTGTGATGGTGAACGAGGAGATCTGTGTTCGTCTTCTAGGTCGTCCGCAGTTGGAGCGGGACGGAGGATGCCTCGCCTCACCGCGAGGTCGCAAGTCGTGGGCGGTGCTCGCGTATGTGGTGCTGGCCGAGCTGCCGGCAACGCGGCAGCGTCTGTCCTCGATGCTGTTTTCGGATGCCGCAGATCCGCAGGGGGCACTGCGTTGGACGCTTGCGGAGCTGCGCCGGGCGCTGGGCGCGCCGGACGCGCTGCGCGGCGATCCGGTGCGGTTGGGGCTCCACGCGGGGACCACCGTTGACGCGTTGGTGGTGAGCGCCGGACAGGCGGACGCGGATTTTGTAAGAGGCGAGCTGCTTGAGGGGATTGAGCTTGACACTGGGACGGTGTTTGAGTCATGGCTGCTGGTCGAGCGTCGCCGGCTTGCGGGGTTGGGTGAGGGGATCCTGCACGATGCGGCGCTCGTCGCACTCGCGGCCGGCTGCGCCCACCAGGCGGCGGCGTTGGCTTCGCGCGCGCTCGAGTTCAGCCCGTTTGAGGAGAGCTTGCACGAGCTACTGGTGCGTTGCTTAGCGGCCAACGGCGATCTCGGGGCGGCTCGCCATCATGCCGTGTCGTGCGATTTGCTGTTTCGGCGGGAGCTGGGGCGGCCACCCGACGGGCGGGTGGCGCGGGCGGCGAATCAGATCGAGACACGGGGTGTGCTTGGCGATCGCGCGGCGGCACTTGGCCAGCTTCAGGCGGGAGTCGCGGCGATCGATGCCGGAGCGGTGGAACCGGGGATGGAGTGTTTGCGAATGGCTTGCGCACAGGCACATGGCTGCGGTGACGCTGGCGTGCTCGCTCGGGTGCTGCTCGAGCTCGGCAGTGCGCTCGTGCACGCCGTGCGTGGCCGCGACGAAGAGGGCGCGGCGATACTGCATCAGGCCCTGATGGTGGCCGAGTCGATTGAGGCGACCGCGCTGGTAGTTGAGGCGTGCCGCGAGTTGGGCTACATCGAGGTACAGGCTGGGCGCGCGGCGACGGCTGGTCGCTGGCTGTCTCGCGCCAGCGCGGACGCCGGTGCGGGTCGAGGGCGCGCGAAGGTGCTGGGCGTTCGGGGAATGGCGTTGTCAGACCGTGCCCACTACGAGGCGGCGATCGGCCTGCTGAACGAATCGGCCGCGGCCGCGGAGAGCAGCGGGGATTGCCGTCAGCAGGCCTGGTCGCTGGCGATCCTCGGACGGGCGCTTCTGCTTCGAGGTCAGGTGCGGGAGGCTGGTGACGTTTTGGATCGCTCGCTCGCGCTGATCGCCGACGAAGGCTGGCTGGCGCTGCAACCGCTGCCCGAGTCGCTCCGGGCGGAGGTGGCGTTACGCGAGGGCGCGACCGACAAGGCATCGGCTCTCGCACAGCACGCGTTTGCGCTCGGCTGTGAGCTCGGCGACCCTTGCTGGGAAGGGCTCGGAGCCCGCGCGAAGGGTCTGATCCATCGCTCGCGTGGGGAGCACGCGCTGGCGCTGGAGTGTCTTGGCGACGCGGTCGCTCGCTCGGGACGCGTCGCGGATGCCTACGCGTGGGTCACAGCGTATTGCCTCGATGCGCTAGTGACGCAAGCAATCGGCCAGCTCGACCCGGCGGGCGTCGAGACCCCCCTGGGCGAGCTCGAGATGATCGCCGCGCGGGGCGACATGCGCGAGCTGATGGTCCGGGCGGCGATGCACCGCGCCCGACTCGGGGATGCCGCTGCACTGGACGCCATGCGCCCGCTCGCCGAGGCGATCGCCAACCCGGCGCTGGACGCCGAGCTTGCGATCTTCGCCTGATCACACGCTCGCTCACACGGTGCGGCGGTGAGATGCGTGTCAGCTACTCAATCAACAGGGAGGTTTTCCATGCCACTGATCAACGTCAAGGTCATCGAGGGAGTGTTTACATCCGAGCAGAAGACCCAGATCGCCGAGCGCCTCACCGACGCGATGGTCAGCATCGAGGGTGAGAACATGCGCCAGGTCACGTGGTGCGTGATCGACGA
>JBDTEE010000203.1:0-6350 GCA_039922645.1 Solirubrobacteraceae bacterium
AGGATTCGTCCCTAGTACGAGAGGACCGGGATGAACGCACCTCTGGTGTATCTGTTGTCCTGCCAAGGGCATCGCAGGTTAGCTACGTGCGGATCGGATAACCGCTGAAAGCATCTAAGCGGGAAGCCGGCCTGAAGATGAGCTCTCCCATCTCCTAGAGAGAGTAAGACCCCTGGTAGACCACCAGGTTGATAGGCCGGATCTGGAAGAGTGGTAACACTCGTAGGAGACCGGTACTAATGGGTCGAGGGCTTGACGGATATCTTTGATATCCGCTGCATTGGCACTGTGTGGTTTTGAAGGCCCGCGAAGGGGCTCTCACCGATTTCCGGTGGCTTTGGCGAGGGGGAAACACCTCTTTCCATTCCGAACAGAGCCGTTAAGCCCCTCAGCGCCGATGGTACTTGGCCCGCAAGGGCCTGGGAGAGTAGGTCGCCGCCGGTTTTTACTTGACCCCGTCTGCGTTGCAGGCGGGGTCTTTTTTTGTGCACTTGCGGTTTGAGTGCTCGCGGCTGCGGCGGGGGCCGCGGCGGGCCGATCACGCGGATAGCCGTGCTTGGGTGTGTGACCGCGCGCGGGTATCGGCCGCCACGAGCTTCGCGTGACGGCCGCCCCGGCCCCCGCTCGCTCTCAACACCGGCTAGCGCCCACGGATTCGCAGCTGTTCCATCCCCGTCTACATATTCGGTACGGCGATGGAACACTACGCATTATCGGACCCCGGACCAACGCCGAGTGGGCGCTTACGATCGCAGCGTCTCGGCTCCCCGCTGCCACACCAACAACTCACGCCCTGCGGATGTGGGCGAGGTCCCGTCCCGCGCCAACTCGCTACCGCTTTCGTCCCTGACAACGCTTCCGAGCCCAAGAGCAGGCTGGCCGCGGGACGGCGGCCTCGGTCGCATACCCCGCCGGCTGAGCAGCGTCGTGTGTCCAGCTGGCGGGCCGCTCAGACGAGCCGGACGATCTTGAGCCGGCGCACGCCCTTGGGGGTCGACACCTCGACCGTTTCCCCCACGGGGTGATCGAGCAGCGCCGCGGCAATGGGGGACTCGACGGACAGCTTGCCTTGGGCGCGATCCGCCTCAGTGGCGCCGACGATGGTCCAGGTGTGGGTCTCACCGGTGTCCTCATCGTGGATCTCGGCTGAGCGAGCGAAGGAGAACACCTGTCCCTCGGTCTCGGTCTCCACGACGACGGCGCTGCGCAGCCGCTGGCGGAGACGGAGGATGCGCGTCTCGAGCATCGCCTGGTCCTCCTTGGCGGCGTGGTATTCGCCGTTCTCCTTGAGGTCGCCGTGGCCGCGGGCGGTGAGGATCCGCGCGGCGATCTCGCGCCGGGCGACGGTCTCGAGCTGCCCCAGCTCGGCCTTGAGAGCGGTCAGGCCCTCCCCGGTGATGGGCTCGCCATCATTCCCATGCGTAGTCATAAGAGCATGTTGGCACGCTTGTCCGGGCGGCGCAGACCGGGGGAAGGGTCCCGGGCGGTGGGCTGGGCCTCGTGGCGGACTGCGGCTGTCCCTCCGGGGTGGTTTGTAGGACTTTTGATGTCAGTCCGTAACTCTGCCTGTCTTGATTATTAGTGCGGGTGGGGATCGAAGCACTGCGTCCTAGAGGGGTGGAGATGACCGCTCGGCTTGCCGGATTCCGACGTACTAGTTCGCTTTTATTCGTGCTGGCGTTGGTGGTTGGTGTGAGTGGGCTAGCGCTGTGTCACCAGCGGCCGCGCGCTTTCCGGGTGGTCGAGCGATAGTGCTACGGGCCACATTTCATCGTGAGTCGGGGTCCTACCTAGCGCCACTACGACCATCGACCTGAACAGCGCTCGGTTGGTCAAGAAGCTGTGTCAGCCGCTCAGAGCCCGGCGGTATCGAACGGCTATTCCTCGGGCTGGGGATCGCTGACTTTCGACTCGGGCTACGCGATCGCGACCCGCGCTCGAAAGCACCGCCGCCGCTGATGCTCGCGGTGAGGCGTGACAGGATCAGGTGACCATGCGCGCCCTGGTTGCCTTCTTCAAAGCCAATCCGCAGGCGCTGATCCTGCTCATCATCTGCGTCGTCCTCGGCCTGGGGACGTTCATCGCGGTGCTCTTCGGGGTGGCCAGTTCGGGGTCGACGACGACCAACGGGTACTCGTCGGGCGTCGTCCTGAACGTGCTCGGCCCGCTGCTTTAGCCCGGAGTGACGAGACCCGGGAGCGCGCAGGAGTGCCCGCCGGAGCAGACCCGGATCAGCTGACCCGCTCGCGCCGGAGCGAGCCGGCGACGGGGCGAACTGGTGAGAGGCAGTGAGCGGGGGGAGGGGACACTGAACCCCGCCGGCGCTCGAGCTGAATCCGGACCGGTCGCCTGTGCGGATGCGGCGTCTCGGGGGCCAGCGGATCGCCGAGGATGTCGTCGGCGAGGCTGAGCAGAGCGCGCAGTCGTTTAGCGGAAGAGTGGAACATATGTTCGCAGGCTAGTTTGGGTCTCGGACGGAACTTTGGTCGGGGTCGGCGAGGGGGTGCGGGACCACGGGAGAGTCTTCCTCGCCCAACCCTTGAGCAACCAATAGGCCCTGGAAATGCACGGGTTCTGAGCCGGCAGAGATCAATCCGATCCGCGCTTCGGGACGCAACAGATCTTGCAAAACGAAGGGGAGAGCGCAAGCGCACGCGCGCCGACCCGATCAGGCGTGTGCGTGCAGATCGCCTCGGAGGGCGAGCCCGCCGATCCTTCCCTCCAACGGCACTGACCGGCCGGCCTTAGCCGTCACGACCCAAGCGAGGACCAGACATCGAGCTTGGTCTGAACCCGATCGATGACCGCCGAGGTGAACTCAGTCGTGCCGGCGTGGCCGCCGAGATCGGGGGTCCGGATCCCGGAGGCGACCGTCTCCAAGGTGCCCTCGTACACGGCGCGCGAGGCCCGCTCGCAGGCCGGGCCGTGCAGGTCGGCGCCGTGCCGTAGCAGGGCGCCGCAGGCCAGGATCATGGCCAGTGGGTTGGCCACGTCCTTGCCGAGCAGCGCGGGCGCGGTGCCGTGGGGGGCCTCGGCCATGGCCATGGTCGTGTTGTAGTCCGCGCCGAAGGCCAGCAGCACCGATTCCGCTCCGGCGATCGAGCCGAACATGGGGAGGACCAGGTCAGACAGGCAGTCGCCGTCGCGATTGAGAGCCGGGATGACCAGGGGTACGTCGGTAGCGCCGGACAGCAGACCGGCGTAGGTGGCGTCGATCAACACTGGGCGGTAATCGATTTCGTCGTGCCGTGCGGCGGCCGCGTCCATCTCCTCCTTGAGCATGCCCTCGTAGATCGGCGAGACAGTCCATTTGGGGCCTCCGTACACGCGCGCGCCCATCTTGGCCGCCGTGCGGAAGGCGTACTCGGCCACGGCGTGGCAGGTGGAGCGGGTGATGTGCTCGGTGCGAAAGGCCATCTCGTCGGCCGCCCCGGGCTCGCCCTGGCGCCATTGCTCGGCGCCGTAGGCGTCATCGACCGCCATGCGGACCACGGAGATCGGGTGGTGCACGCCGGCGATCGGGTTCACGCCCGGGAGCCGGCGCCCGGTGCGGACGATCACCGTGCCGTCGACCTGCTCGCGCAGGATCCGGTTGGGCGAGCCGACATCGCCGGCGCCCTCCGGGGTGATGGTGGCCGCCTTCAGCCCCAGTCCCGCCTGCCGCATGGCCTGGGCAGCGGCGCTGACGACGTCATTACCCGTGGCCCGGCGATTCTCCAGTGAGAGGTCAAAGCGCTCAAGCTCGAGCTCGAGTCCCAGCAACTCGCCGTCAAGCACGCGCAGTGATTGCTCAAGCAGCTCCTGCCCGGTCTCATCGCCCTCGAGGACGATGATGGTGATCGGCTCAGGCACTGTCCGCGGCCACTTTCTACTCAGGCCGCCGCCGGCATCAGTTCAGACCGGCGCTCGGTCAGGGCGGCGATGACCGTGGCCACGTGCTCGTCGAAGTCCACGCCGAGCTCCTCAGCGCCCGCTCGCAGATCATCACGGCTGACCGCGGCGGCAAAGCTGGGGGCCTTCATCTTCTTCTTGACCGACTTTGGGGTCATGCCGACGAGCCCCTCAGGCCGCACGTAGGCACAGGCGAGGATGAAGCCCGAGAGCTCGTCCACGGCGAACAGGGCCTTCTCCATCGGCGTCTCGCGGGGGACACCCATGAAGTCGGCATGGGAGGCTACGGCGCGGACCAGTTCGGGCGGGTAGCCGCGGTCCTCGAGTTCCCGCAACGCGTAGCGGGGATGTCCGGTGTCGAGGTCCGGATAACGCTCGTAATCAAGGTCGTGGAGCAGCCCGGTCAGCCCCCACAACTCGGGGTCCCCGTCAAACCGGGGAGCGTAGGCGCGCATCGCCGTTTCGACCGCCAGCATGTGCCGGCGCAGGCTGTCTGATTCGGTCCATGCGCAAAGAAGGTTCCAGGCTGCTGCGCGCGAATCATCAGCTGGCATGGCCGTTACCCTAGCTCAGCGCTCGGGACCCGCTGGCCCTCCTCCGGGGAGCGCACCAGCTAGCCTGCATGGCTCGCCGCCTCACGCTGCGGAAGCCGAACCAACCCAAGCGAGGTCGATCCCCCTGGAGAAGTTCGTGATTGAAGGCGGGGTGCCGCTGTCGGGCACCATCACCCCCGCCGGAAACAAGAATGGCGCGCTGCCGATTCTGGCCGCCTGCCTGCTCACCGATGACGAGGTGACCCTGCGCAACGTGCCGCGGATCAGTGACGTTGAGGCCATGGTCGACCTGTTGCGCTCTTTGGGCGCGCGCGTGGAATGGCAGGGGCCGAGCGAGGTGCTGGTCGATACCTCCACCGTGGAGAGCACCGATGTCGATACTGAGCTGGCCGAGCAGATCCGGGCCTCGTTCCTGCTCGCCGGCCCGCTGTTGGCCCGGTTCGGCACGGCGCGCATGCCCCCGCCGGGCGGTGACGTGATCGGCCGCCGCCGGCTCGATCCGCACCTCGATGCCTTCCGCGCCCTGGGCGCCCTGGTCGACGACCGCCACGCGGAGATCCTGCTCACCGCCCCGCCGCTCGGTCTCTCGCCCTGCGACTTCCTGATGGACGAGCCGTCGGTGATGGCCACCGAGAACGCCCTTATGGCGGCCGCGCTAACCCGGGGTCCCACGGTGATCCGCAACGCCGCCTCCGAGCCTCACGTGCAGGACCTGGCGCGCATGCTGGTGGCCATGGGCACGGCCGTCGACGGCATCGGCTCCAACGTGATGACCGTGCACGGGCAGGCCAGCCTCCGGGGCTGCAACCACTCGATCGCTCCCGACCACATCGAGATCGGGTCGTTCATGGTCCTGGCCGGTGTGACCGGTGGCGAGCTGGTGGTCAAGGACACCGTCCCGGCCGACCTGCGGATGATCCGCCTGGTGTTTGAGCGACTCGGCCTGCGCAGTGAGGTTCACGGGGCCGATGTGATCGTGCCCGACAACCAGCGGCTGGTCATCCGCAACGATTCGGGCGGCCACATGCCCAAGGTCGAAGACGGCCCCTGGCCCGGCTTCCCCGCCGATCTGACCAGTATCGCGCTGGCGCTGGCCACCCAGTCCGAGGGCTCGGTGATCATCCACGAAAAGATGTTCGAGAACCGCCTGTTCTTTACCGACAAACTGGTGAACATGGGGGCGGCGATCACGATCTGTGACCCCCACCGGGCCATCGTCGTCGGCCCTCGACCCCTACGGGGCTCCCGGGTGGAGTCGCCGGATATTCGCGCTGGTATGGCCATGCTCATCGCCGCGTTTTGCGCCGACGGGACCACGGTGATTGGCAACGTGCGCCAGATCGACCGCGGGTACGAGCGCATCGATGAGCGTCTGCGTCAGCTGGGAGCACGCATTACCCGGTTGGAAGACGCTCCCGTCGCGGCCTGAGAGCCGCGTGAACGGCGGCCTGCGGGTGGCCGCGACGAGCGGCGTGAACGCGCCCGGGCGGGCGTCACGCCACAATCTGGCTCGGCGATGATTGAGCGCATTCCCAGCGGCACGCGTGACGTGCTGCCCGACGAGATGCGCGAGCTGCGGGAAATGACCGACCGTATCCGCGCCGTGTTCGAGCAGGCGGGTTACGGCGAGGTGGCCACACCGGCGCTGGAATACGAGTCGGCCCTCAGCCGGGCGGATACCGCCGGGACGCGGCCGGCCTACCGGGTGTTCGACGAGGAGGGCAACGTGCTCGTCCTCCGGGCCGATATGACGGTGCCCATCGCCCGAGTGGTGGCCACCCGCTACGCCGGCGCCGAACCGCCGCTGCGCTTTGCCTACTTCGCCCACGCCTACCGCGGGGTCAGACCCCAGCGGGGCCAGTCGCGGGAATTTCTGCAGGCCGGGGTGGAACTGATCGGGCTCCC
>JBDTEE010000204.1:0-4964 GCA_039922645.1 Solirubrobacteraceae bacterium
GTGGGGATCGACCGGGCCGCTGAGCTGTCGCGACATCCCGATGGCCACGATCGCCCGGAGGGCCGCAACGGAGTCCTCCGGCGGCCGTCAGTAGAGCATCGGTGAAGCAGGACGCGCAGACATGCCACTCCCGTGGCCTGCTTTTGGCCGCGCCGAAGGTGCGACGCGGCCGGCCAGATTGCTGGTTACGCCGAGGTCGGTGGCCTGCACGAGAGTGCCCGAAGGGCGACGATGGGGAAGCGAGCCCTGAGCGCCACGGACTTCCGCTTCCACCCGATGGTTAGCAGCAGAGCTGCTAGCACGCGTGCGCGGATTCCGCGCAAGGCAGGGCAGCCACGGCGTCCGGCAGGACGCCCGAGCCGGCGCTGCAGGGAAGCGCCCCGACGCGGCCCTGCTTCCCGGCCACGCCGCCAGCGGGGAGCGATTCGTCGGTCACCGGCTCTTGCCTAAGCTTAGGTCACGGGTCGCCGGGCGGGCGCTGCGGCGTGCGTCACGTCGGGCCGGGGTCTCTCGGCGCGTGTTGGCGCTGCGGCTGGGTTGCGTGGATGCTGCGGCATGTCGTAGAGCACCCAGAGTCCGGATGCGGCGGTGATCCCGGCGACGAGTGTGATCGCGCCGCTGTAGCCGAGCGTGTCGGCGACGCCTCCGGCGATCAGCCCGCCGAAGACGTATCCGCTGTCGCGCCAGAAGCGGTAGACCCCGACTACTGGCGCTCGCGCGACCGGTGTGACTGCGTCAGACACCGCCGCGATCAGTGTTGGGTACACGAGCGCCGTGCCGGCGCCGAGCAGCACGGCGGCGGCTGCGGCAACGGCGAGCGTTCCGTTGCTGAGCGCGAGTAGGCCCAGCGCCACGGACTGGACGAGCATGCCGGCGGTGATCAGTGGTTCGCGTCCGATGTGGTCTGACCAGTGGCCGGTCGCGATCTGCGCGACGCTCCACACGCCGGGGTAGAGCGCGGCGACGAGTCCGATCTCGCCGACGGTGGCGCCGTGGGCGGCGAGGTAGAGCGGGACGAGCCCCCAGGCGAGGGCGTCGTTGAGGTTGTTGACCAGTCCGGCTTGTGAGCAGGAGCGCAAGGCGGGCTCGCGGTAGCTGGCCTGCGCGAACGCGTAACGGAGGGTCGGTGCCGTGTCGTTGGCGTGTGTGTGGTCGCGCGCCTGCTCGAGCGCGACGTGCGGGGCGGTGTCACGCACGAACAGGACCGAGAGCAGAAAGGCGATGATGGCGATGACGGCGCCGGCGGTGACGAGCACGTCGCGGGCGGCGAACGAGGCGGCCAGCCAGCCGCTGAGGCCGGCGGCGATTGCGACGCCGCCGTAGCCGGCTGATTCGTTGAGTCCGAGCGCCAGTCCGCGTTGGCGCGGTCCGACGAGGTCGATTTTCATCAAGACGGTCATCGACCAGGCGAGTCCCTGGTTGATCCCGAGCAGGGCGTTGGCGGCGACGATCCACCCCCAGCTCGGGGCGAGCGCGATCAGCAGCGGGACCGGTAATGCGGCTGCCCAGCCGGCGATCAGCAGCCGCCGGCGTCCTGCGCGCTGGGTTAGCGCACCGGCCGCGAGGTTCGTCAGCGCTTTCGCGACCCCGAACGCGACGATGAACGACAGGACGGCGGCGCTTGAGCGAAGTGCGAAGTTCTCACGGCCGATCAGCGGCAGGGTGGAGCGTTCAAGCCCGACCATCGCGCCGACGAACGCGTTGACGGCGACGAGCAGTGAGAACTGGGCGGCGTTCTCGCGCAGCCCGAGGCGAACCGGCGGTGCGCTCACCTGACTTCGGCGAGCGGCCTGCCGGTGCGGTTGGCGGCGAGGATCGCGGCCTGCCGCTCGGGCGCGGGCGGGATATCGCTCGTCAGCGCGGCCACGAACGCGTCCTCGGAGCTGAGCTGCAATGCAGCGTTGTGGCGGCGTTCGAAGCTGATCGTCGAGATCGGGTTAGCGGACAGCCCGCGCCCGCATACCGACCCGGAGTAGTGCGACGGATACAGCACGAGGTCGTCGGGCAGCGCGAGCAGCCGCTCGGTCAGTGAGCGGTAAAGGGCCCGGGCCATCTGCTCGACGGTTTGCTCGGCGTTGGCGTGCAGGTCCGGTCGTCCGACGTCGCCGACCAGCAGCGCGTCGCCAGAGAGCACCAGCCACGGATCCTCACCGCGGGTGTGGTCAGTGACCTGATAGGCATGGTGCGCGAGCGCGTGCCCCGGGGTAGCGATCGCCTCGATCTCGGTGTTCCCGAGCCGAAGTACCTGGACGTCTGCGAGTGGGTTGTACTCGAAGTCCACATCCGCTCCCGCTGGCAGGTAAGCCGTCGCCCCAGTTCGCGCAACGAGCTCGGGGAGGCCCGAGACGTGGTCAGCCTGCACGTGAGTCTCGATCACCGCAACGATCGCCGCGCCCTGACCCGCGGCGAGGCCGATGTACTCATCGACCAGATCCACGTGCGGGTCCACGACCGCGAACTGGCTGTGCGTCTTGCAGCCCAAAACGTAAGAGGCGCAGGCAGTCTCGTCGTTGAGCAGCTGCCGAAAGTACACGCGTCGACCTCCGAGTCGGTTGAACAGCCTTGACAACTTATCAAGTGAACGCTTGAATAGCAACGATGGAATCTCACGACCACCGAAAGAGCGCACTGTTCGAAGCGATCGCGTTGATGGGCAAGGCGTTCGCCAGCGCCACGCGCTTGGAGCTGCTCGACCTTCTCGCTCAGGCGCCGCGCACGGTCGAGCAACTCGCCCGTGCGAGCGGGCAGTCGACGGCCAACACCTCCCAGCACCTGCAGGCGCTGCACGCTGCCGGGATGGTCAACCGCGCACGCGAGGGCACACGCGTGCGCTACGCGATCGCTGGCGACCGGGCGCTGGGACTATGGCTGACGCTACGCGATGCTTCCGTGGCGCAGCTCGCGGAGGTCGAGCGCTCAGCGCGCGACTACCTCGGCGAGGACGTCGAGGCGATCGGCCGCGAGGAGCTCATCGCCAGGCTTAACCGTGGCGATGTCGTGCTCATCGACGTGCGCCCCGAGGAGGAGTTCGCCGCCGGCCACATCGACGGTGCGCGCTCGATCCCACTCGACGAGCTTGAGCAGCGGCTGGCCGAGATCCCGGCCGACCGCGCGATCGTGGCGTACTGCCGCGGGCCGTACTGCGCCTACGCCCATGAGGCTGTCCGCCGCCTCCAAGCGGCCGGGCGCTCGGCCCGACGCCTTGAGGAAGGCTGGCCCGAATGGCGACTCGCCGCACCGCCCTCAAAACGGGCCAGCGCGGCATGACCCTCACGACCGATAACAGGAACCCAGCTGTCTGGATGCGGTCCAATCTCACGACGCAGGGGTACTGCCTCAGTGACGCTGAACGCAGCGAGCTGTGGCTCGGGTTGCGCTTCTCGACCGGGCTGTGCTTAACGCTGGTGGCCGTCGCCCTGGCGCTCGAATCCTTCGTGATGGTGTTTGCTCTCGCAGGGATCGGCGTGATCGCCAGCTTCAGCGCCCGCCACCCGTTCGATCACCTGTGGAACCACGGCGTCAGGCATCTCGTCGGCGGGCCGCCGCTGCCGTCCAACCCACCGCGCCGTCGTCACGCGTTCCAGGTCGCCACGGCCTGGCTGATCGTCGTCGGCGCGCTGCTTGCGGCGGACGCCCCGCTGGTCGCGCTCGCCCTCGGCGGATTGCTGGTTGCCGCGTGTGCCACGGTCACCGCTACGAACCTGTGCCTGCCCTCCGAGGCGCTCGCCTGGTGGCAGCGCCACAGCACCCGCGAGAAGGTGATCGCCACATGAGTGCCACCGAGAGCCCGGTTGACGTTGACGTCCTGCGCGAGGAGATCCGCAAGACCTACACCGATGTCTCCACCGACCACGAGCAGGAGTTCATCTTCCCAACCGGCCGGGCGTGGGCCCAAGAACTCAGCTACCCCGAACCCGAGCTCGCGCGCGTCCCCGACGCGACCGTCGAGAGCTTCGCCGGGGTCGCGAACCACTGGACGCTCGGACACGCCGAGCCTGGCTCGGTGGTGCTCGACCTCGGCTGCGGCGCCGGCACCGACCTGCTGATCGCCGCGCAGATGACCGGCCCGACCGGGCGCGTGATCGGAGTCGACATGACCCCAGCGATGCTCGAACGAGCCCACGCGAGCGCTCAGCAGATGGGATTTCAGAACGTGCAGCTGCACGAGGCGCTGATCGAATCGCTGCCACTCGAGGACGCCTCGGTCGACATCGTGATCTCCAACGGCGTAATCGACCTCGTACCGGACAAGGACGCCGTGTTCGACGAAATCGACCGCGTCCTACGCCCCGGCGGGCGCCTACAAATCGCCGACATCGTGATCCACACCGAGGTCTCCGAGGACGCACGCAAACGCATCGACCTCTGGACCGGCTGAATCGCCGGCGCGCTGCTCTCTGGTGAGCACGCACGCCTGCTGGTCCAGCGGGCCTACACGAACATCATCCAAGGCGACCTCGTCGACACCTACGCGAACTCGGCGTTCGAGGACACGCGCCGCAAGGCCGCCAAGTTCGGAGCGATGGGCTCGACCGTAAAGGCCTACAAGCCCCAGGAGGAGAAATGATGGCTGACAATCACAAGGTCGTAGTCAACCTCGCCACCGGACTCGAGGACGCCGAGCGGGTCACTGTCGCCTTCCTCGTCGCCGTCGCGGCGCTCGAACAGGGCAAGCAGGTCGCGATCTTCCTCACCAAAGAGGCCATCCGGCTGGCACTGCCCGGCTTTGCCGACGCGGTCGCCTGCGAAGGCTGCCCGCCGCTGGCAAAGCTGTTCGAGCAATACGCCAACGGCGGCGAGCTGCTCGTCTGCCCGATCTGCTTCAAAGCCCGCAAGCTCGACGAGGCTGCGCTCGTCGCCAACGCCCGACTCGCCGGCGCGACACCGCTATGGGAATGGATCGGCGACGGCGCCACCGTCTTCAGCTACTAAAAGAACACAATCCTCGATCCACTCGAGTTGAC